>DATISD010000223.1:0-3505 GCA_035469005.1 Pyrinomonadaceae bacterium
ATCTGGCGGTTTGAAGCAAGGCCGATCCGCCCCAAATCGCGCCGATTACGGTTGCGCTTCCACGGTCGCTTTTCTTTCCAGCTTGCCCCAGCCAACCACGGCGCCGTTGACGGCGGTCGCAACCGACTTGATCATCACGTAGTACATCACCTGGCGATAGCAGAAGCGCTGGAGGAACAGCCACCAGAGCAGCCGCCAGCGTTCTTTGCGCTCGAGTAAAAACGCAAAGCAGGCCGCGCTCCAGTCAACCGCCAGAAACAGCGCGTAATAGAAAAGCACTTGCCGCAGATTGGTGAACGAGAACGCTGAGGGCTGTTGTAAACGATCCAGGAAGGTCGAGAAGAGTGTATAGATCAAAAGCAGATCCATCACTGGCGAAATTAACGGAAACAGAATCTGAAAAATCCAGACGTTCGGCATGGCCACGAAACCGAGTGCGCCATAGCCGGGACGGAACATCGCGTCCCGATGTTTCCACAGGCACTGCAGCGTGCCATACGCCCAGCGAAATCTTTGCTTCGCCAGCATGCGGAGTGTTTGCGGTGCTTCGGTCCAACCGATCGCCGTTTCTTCATAGCCTATCTTGTAGCCGAGCTTGCGTATTTGCATAGTCAGATCCTGATCTTCGGCGAGCGTGTCTGAACTGAAGCCGCCGCACTTTTCAATCAATTCTCTTCTCCAGGCGCCGACTGCTCCCGGCACTACGGTGATGCAATTCAAGCTGGCGAAGGCGCGGCGGTCCATGTTCTGCGAAGTGATGTATTCCAGCGCTTGCCAACGCGTCACAATGTTGATGCGGTTGCCCACTTTCGCATTGCCGGCCACTGCTCCGATATGAGGATCGACAAAGCGCCGGGCCAGCGCGCGAATCGTGTCGGCGGGAAACTGTGTGTCGGCATCGAGCGCGACAATCACTTCGCCCTGCGCGTAACGCAAACCGAAATTTAGGGCCTTCGCTTTACCGGCGTTCGCCTCAGTAAACAGTCGCACCAGAGGTTCATCGGCAAAACGTTCGCGCACGACTTCGCTGGTCCGATCCTGCGACCCGTCATCGATGACGATGATTTCAAAGTTGTCGTAATCGGAATTCAGCAGACTGCGGAGCGTGGCCTCGATAACAAACTCTTCGTTGTAGGCCGGAACGATGATCGAAACAAACGGTTCGTACTGTTCGCCGGTGTGCTCGCGTTCGCGGCGTCGCGACCGGGCCCATTGAGCGAACGCGAGCGCTCCGATCACGAGCAAACGTCCCAGGCCCAAAACAATTCCGATGAGAAACGCCCACTGCAAAAGCCAACCGGCGGTAGACAGGAGCAAGAATGCCAACGTGTCAGTCCGGGTAAAAATGCTTTCGCTGGACGGCAAAGGCGGCATCACTTGATCGCGCGTCCAACCACCGAGATCAGAAACCGAAACAAACTTGAATCCGCGCGCACGCAGCTCGTGAATGATTCGCGGCAACGCTTCAATCGTGGCCTGACGATTCCCGCCCGAGTCGTGCAACAAAATTACCTGTCCGCGCGTTTCTGGATTCTTGTCTTCAGCGCGCTCGATCGTTTTCTCCACAATTTCATCCGGCGTCGCGCCCGGTTCCCAATCGCCCGGATCGATGCGCAGTCCCACCATGATGTAGCCCAAATCGCGCGCGATGATTGCCGGCTGTACCTCCTCAGGCGTGTCCGCTTCGGCGTCGCCAAAGTAAGGAGGACGAAACAGCACCGTTGAACGGCCCGTAATCGATTCGATTAGTCGCTGGGTGGCATTCAGTTCCAGGGTCGTAATTCGTCCCGGAATTTCCCCGAGATTCGGATGAGTAAAAGTATGATTGCCGATCTCGTGACCCTCGTTGACCATCCGGCGCAACAATTCGGGGTGTGCCTGACCGTTCTTACCCATCACAAAAAACGTCGCCGGCACATTCTCCTGCTTGAGGATGTCGAGAATCGCCGGCGTCCACTGTGGATCCGGTCCGTCGTCGAAGGTCAGCGCAACTGAACCTGGCTGATCGCCCGTACGCTCGATTACGTAGGACGTGGGAATGTTTTTGGTGTCGTAAGTCTCAGCCTTTATGAATCCCGTTTTTGGATCGACCTCGACCCCGCGCTCACCTTCGTGCGGACTTGCCTGTACACGGAGGATCTCGCCCGTGCCTTCGAAGTCGACTTCGTAGCCGTAGGACATTCGCTTCAATTTTTCCGCGGCGGGACTGGGATCGCTGGTGCCGAAGACACTCCAGACTGATGGATCTTCCGAACCTAATCGCCACAGGGCGAAACCCGCGGGTTGGTAACCACTCGCGGCGCGCATCTGATTAAAAGCGGTCACCCCGTCGAGAAACCAGACGATGTGATGCGACTCGTCTGATTCATAGTAATCATAGTGGGGATTGCCCGTGGCCGGATCGTATTCGATCTTTGCTTCCGACTCGAAGGCATGAATCACCGCCTCCTGGAAACTGACTTCATCGGCGTTCTGCCCTTCGGTCCAATCGTATCCGTAATTTCCCAGCGCGATGATCGTCTTTGCCGGGCTTAAATCCGCCATGCGCTTGGCCAGCAAGCCCTCGTACCAGCCTTGCGACGCGATCGAACCGTAATTCTTGTTGGCAAAGTGCTCGTCATAGGCCATGAGCACCAAATAATCAGCCGCGGCGGCGTAATCGCGATAGTTCCATTCAACATTATCGAAAGGAAGCGCCTGCACTACTACCCAGCCGTGCGGCTGAAAGGCGGCGTGCAGTTCGCGCATGAACTTAACCAGATTAGGCTGAGTTTCTTTGGTTGCTTCTTCAAAGTCGACGCAGATGCCGGCAAACTTGTTCTCCTCCACGAACTGACTTAACGCTGTGATCAGTCTTTGCCTTGAGTCCTCGTCCCCAATCGCACGAGCCAGCAATTCAGCTTCCCATTTTTCGTCACTCAGATTCTGGACCATCGGGATGATCGAGATCTGGGGGCGCTGTTGACGAATTAGATTGAGGGCTTTGATGGCTTGAGCGTCTTTAAGTTCGTCACCGATCGGCCGCTCACCCGGCTTGCTCGGGACCAGATGCGTCCATTGGGGCAAAATCCAGTCGAGCTGGTTAAGGTTGCGTTCCAGCGAAGAGAAACTCGATTCGTCCCAATCAATGTAAAAGCCAATGGCCAGTTGTTTCGAGTTGAAGCTCGCGGGGGCGGGCAAAGGACTATTGGCCGGTGGCGGCGCCACCGGCAAGAGTTCTGCGTGTCGCCCGGGGACAACGCGCGTTTGCGACAGAGCCTTCTGTAATTCCGCCTGGGCTTTTTTCGCCTTGGCCTCGCGCGCAGTAGGTATCTGCGGCGCCGGTTGTGGTTTGAGATCGGTAGCACGGGCCAGGTATTGGGATCTCAAAATAGGCGTCGGTAACCACGGGTTAGCGAGCACGCTGGAGATGAAGATCGCCGCAACTACCGTCACGCCAATGCCAATCAGCAGATAGGTTCGGCGCACATGCTTCCAGCGACGGCCGCGGGGGTCGTAAAAGACC
>DATISD010000224.1:0-2832 GCA_035469005.1 Pyrinomonadaceae bacterium
AGAGCGACGTCCGTGTGATCACGCGCGCGGTCTATCGGTCGAATGATGCGGGTTATCTCGATTTCAAACATCCGACGCACATTTGGGTGGTCACGGCGCCGCACACCGGCGACGAAAAGGTGACGCCAAAACAACTGACCAGCGGACGTTACTCAGACGGCAACGGCACCTGGGCCAGAGATAGTTCGCGGATCTATTTTGTTTCCGATCATCGCGATGAGCCTTATTACGAGCTGGGACAAACTGATATTTATTCGGTCGCGGTTACCGGCGGCCAGCCGGCGAAGCTCACCTCGATCGACATGGGCACGGGTGCATTCTCAATGAGTCCCGACGGCAAGCAGGTAGCGTTCTATGCGTCGACCAACAAGCCCGTTCATTCGTACACTCAGCCTGACCTGTGGCTGTTGGATTTGTCGCCGGACGCGAAACCGCGAAACCTCACCGCAAATTTTGATTTTGATCTAGGCGGTGGAGTTGGCGGCGACAACACGGCGCCCAGAGGAGGCGGCGGATTTCCACCAGTCTGGTCACCCGACGGCAAAAGCATCGTGGCATTGGTGGGAAGGGAAGGCAAAGCCAACCTTAGCAGAATTGATGTGGCTACCGGCAAGATGACCGACGTCACGACGGGCAATCAGGCCGTGGTCAGTTTTCGCGCGACGCCGGACGCGTCGAAATTCGCTTTGCTGATTTCGACGCCGACACGCATCGGCGATCTTTTCTGGTTGGATAAGGCGGGTGCGCCGCCAAAACAGTTGACGCATATGAACGACCAGTTGTTTGCCAAACTCAACTTAACTGAGCCGGAAGAAGTCTGGTACACAAGTTTCGACGGCAAGAAGATTCAGACGTGGGTGCAAAAGCCTCCTGACTTTGATCCGAACAAGAAATATCCGCTTATTCTGAATATTCATGGCGGACCGCACGCCGCGTATGGTTTCGTTTTCGATCATGAATTTCAGTGGATGGCGGCCAAAGGTTATGTGGTGCTGTACCCGAATCCGCGCGGCAGCACGACCTACGGCCAGGAATTCGGCAACATCATTCAGTACAACTATCCCGGCGATGACTATAAAGATCTGATGGCTGGCGTGGACGAGTTGCTCAAGCGCGGCTACATCGATGAGAAGAAGTTGGGTGTGACTGGTGGCAGTGGCGGCGGCCTGCTCACTAATTGGACGGTTGGCCATACAACACGATTTGCGGCCGCCGTTTCCCAACGCGACATCGCGAGCTGGAGCGACTGGTGGTATACGGCGGACTTCACTCTGTTTCAGCCGACGTGGTTTAAGGGAGCGCCGTTTGAAGATCCCGAGGACTTCAGGGCGCGCTCGCCCATCACTTACATCAATAATGTGAAGACGCCTTTGATGTTGATTCTGGGCGAAGCCGATTGGCGGACACCGACCTATGCCGGCGGCGAGGAAATGTTCCGCGCCCTGAAGTACAGGCGGATTCCAACCGTCATGGTTCGCTTTCCCAACGAGACGCACGAGCTTTCACGCTCGGGCCAACCCTGGCATCGGATCGAGCGCCTGCAGCATATCGTCGGCTGGTTCGATAAGTGGCTGATGGGCATGCCAAAGCCGGAATATGAGATTGGGACGCCGGATACGGTGACCACGAGCAGTCGACAGTAAGCGACAAATCCCTGGTCAATGCTCGCGATAAGGATGGATCGACCAGGTTGGACCTTTCCTTTGTCAAAATTGAACCACTCATGATTACCGACATCTTTACTCATCTGAATGCAGAAGAACTCCTGGCAGGGTTGGACCACATCCGCCGTTCGCCCAGGGATGAAGGCGTGCTGGAGTTGATCGTGCGCAGGCAGGCCATCAACGAAAGAGAAGTAGTGGAGCAAGCCGAACTCGATCTGATCCAGGGCATGATCGGCGACACCTGGAATCGTCGCCGAACCACCAGCACGGCTGATGGTTCGCCCAATATAGAAATGCAGATCACCGTAATGAATTCACGCGTCGCTGCGCTGGTCGCACGAGAGAAAGAACGTTGGCAACTCGCCGGCGATCAGCTCTATATCGATATGGATTTGAGCGCAGAGAATCTTCCCGCCGGAGCGCGCCTGGCCGTGGGCTCGGCCGTAATCGAAGTTACTGTGCCGCCGCACCTCGGCTGCCGAAAGTTCGTCGCCCGCTTTGGAGTGGAAGCCATGAAGTTCGTCAATTCACCGGTTGGCAAAGATCTTCGGTTGCGCGGAATACATGCCCGGGTCATTCAACCGGGTCTCATTCGCACGGGCGATGTGGCTCGAAAGATCTGAAACTACGGAAGTGAAGTCGCGTTGATGGGGTTCGGCTTGAAGTCAATACGATAGCGACCGGGTCGCAGTATCGTATCTCGATCCCGTCGATCAGTGCGACCCGGTCGCTATCGCTCCCGGTACTGACCTCATCACGTCGCTAGGAGTTTTCAAGGCTGCTCGAGAAATTCGCGAATCAGCCGCTGCTCTTTCTCATCCTTGATGCGCGTGAATAATTTCGTTCCCAGCCTGATGATTGTCTCAGGTTTGTCGAACGGTAACTTGGCGTAAACCTGTCCGCCCTGGAAATGGCACGGCTGACACTTGGCTTGAAAGATTGGTTTGATCTCTTTCTCAAAGTCAGGCTTCGCGGTTTTAGGTGCCGAGAGACGAGCAGCCGCCAACACTGCAGGGTCACCGCTTGGCGCGTGAAGTCGGGTCCGACCCCATAAAGCCAGTATGGCCGCCGCGACCAGAGCAATTATCAGCAGCCCTTTCCGCATGCTGCTGATGCTACACCACGATCCCTCGCGCTCGCGAGGTTTTTAACGTTAAGAATTGTAAAA
>DATISD010000225.1:0-8615 GCA_035469005.1 Pyrinomonadaceae bacterium
ATGATTGCGGAGGGCGGGACTGAATACGGTCACGGCGAGACCATCGCCCGCAGCCGCAGTCCGTGGGGTCCGTTCGAGGCATCGGATGGCAATCCAATCCTAACGCATCGTAACTTCAAGTCGAGTCCGATTCAGGGCACCGGACATGCGGACTTAATTCAAGCGCACGATGGCAGTTGGTGGGCAGTGTTCCTCGGATTTCGCCCGGCATCGCGCCTGGCCCATCACCTGGGCCGAGAGACGTTTCTAGCCCCGGTCAGCTGGTCCAAAGATGGTTGGCCCGTCATCAATGGTAACGGAACGGTCACGCCGCGAATGGAAGTGAAGACGCTCCCGCAACAAGTCATGGCTGCTCCGAAAAAACGAGACGAGTTCTCTGCCTCAAAGCTTGATCTGCCATGGAACTTCGTGCGCAACCTCGAAACAGCGCGTTGGTCACTGACTGAAAGACCAGGATGGCTGCGTCTAAGAGGTTCATCAACAACGCTCGAGGACACGGAAACGCCGCCGGTGTTCATCGGGCGACGACAACAATACTTTGAGAGCGAGATCACGACCGCGATTGACTTTCAACCAGCGAAGCCAGGAGAAGGGGCCGGATTGGCTCTGCGCATGAACAATCGTCATCACTACGAGTTCGGGATCGCGCGCGATGGTGGACAACGCGTCGTCTATCTGCGGTACGTGATCGGAAGCATCCGGGCCGACGCGGTCAGAAAGACTTTGGGCGCCGGAATAGTGCGGTTGCGGATTGTTTCAACCGCTGAAACTTACCGGTTCTCGTACGCTGTCGGTGATGAAGCATTTCATGAACTTGGGGAAGTCGAAACCCGCTACCTTTCTTCTGAGGTTGCCGACGGCTTCACAGGTGTTTTTATTGGCATGTTCGCGACCGGTAATGGCAAAGTCAGCTCAACCTCCGCTGATTTCGATTGGTTTGAATACAGGCGGCCGGCAAAGTCGTCATCATTTGGAGTGCTGCGACTTGTCGCAGCTTTCGAAAGCGGTGACTAGTCACCGCACTCCAAAGAGTCATGCCGCGCACTTAACATAAATGAGACGTGCAATCTTAATCTTTCTGCTCTTCCTCTTGACGCCGTCATTAGCTGCGGCCCAGGAACCGATCACGGTTTATCTCGCGGGCGATTCGACGATGGCTCGCAAGCTTCCTGAGAAGCGGCCCGAGACCGGATGGGGCGAAGAACTTCAGCAATTTTTCGACGAAGCAAAGGTTCGGATCGACAATCACGCGCAGAATGGGCGCAGCACGCGGACCTTCATTGAAGAGAAACGCTGGCAAGCAATTGTCGACAAACTGAAACCGGGCGATTACGTCTTCATTCAATTCGGCCACAACGACGAGTCGCCGGAGAAAGTGGATCGCTACACACCGCCGGCCGATTATCGACACAACCTGATCAATTTTGTTAATGACGTGCGCGCAAAAAAGGCTACGCCGGTTCTCTTAACGCCGGTCATGCGCCGTCGTTTTGACAAAGAGGGCAACTTCCAGGATTCGCACGGCAAATACCCTGACCTCGTGCGCGCGGTCGCCGCCGAGAACAAAGTTGCGATAATCGACATGCATCGCAAGAGCGAGGCCGTAATCAGACAGTACGGAGTCGAAGCATCGAAGAAACTTTTCCTGCAACTAAAGCCGGACGAAAATCCCAATTATCCAAAAGGTATCGAGGACAACACGCATTTTTCGCCGTTGGGCGCCGGCATCATGGCGAGTTTGGCGACGGACGGAATTCGCGAACAGAAGCTGCGCTTGGCCAGATACCTGAACATAAATACCTGGAAGATTGATGACCTGAAAGAGATCGCCGGCAGTTCGCCGATAGTCACCGGCAAGCCGCAAGTCATTAAGGACTCAACCGGAAAGGCGATCTCTTTTGACGGTAAAGGCGATGGCCTCCTGATGAACAAAAATCCAATTGCGGGAGCGCGGGCCTTCACTATCGAGGGAATCTTTCGCCCGGAGGCCGGCGGTGATTTTGAACAGCGCTGGCTTCATGTCCAGGAGGACGGCACCGAAAATCGCGCGCTGCTTGAAATCCGCGTAACAGGCAGCGAGTGGTTTCTCGACACCTTCATTAATTCCGGCAGCAACAAACTCACGCTTTATAGCGAGAAGTTCAAGCACCAGGTCGGCCGCTTTTATCACGTGGCGCTCGTTTTTGACGGCGTGATGATGCGCGATTATGTCGACGGCCAGGCAGAGATGTCGGGACCACTTATTGTGTCGCCGTTAGGACCGGGAAAGACTTCCCTCGGAGTCCGCATGAACCACGTGAGTTGGTTCAAGGGAGCCATACGTGAGGTGCGATTTACCCAACGCGCGCTCACGCCGGCGGAGTTCATGAAGAAATGAGAACTGTTTCAGAACCGCGAGCGAGCGGGATCAAAACGAAACGATAGATATCCGTGAATTTGTTTTTCGTGCCGATTTTCACGCGCAGCGACGCGGCGTTTGCACAAATCGATTTGGCAGCGAATCGGCGTGAAGTGTTTCGATTCGATTTAGGCGAGTGCAAGACATCAACCGCGAAGCGGTTGCGACCTCCAGCCCAACGTTGCCGCGCAGCGGCTACGTTGGGTGGGTGTTATTGAGAAGACGCAACCCCGATGGGGTTGCGCCATGGTATCCAACGGTCCCAGAGTAGCCGCGCTATCGCGCGTCAACCCTGGGCTACGTGCCGGAACCGCTTCGCGGTTCTTCAACCAACGAAGTTGGATTGGACGAATAGGACAAGAGCCTAGTGAAGCCGTTTGAAGCAAACAAAGACCGGCGGATTTTTCTCCGCAATTCCCTTCTCCTTGCCGGCGGACTCGCCGCCTCACGGTTAACTAGAATTCCGGCGTTCGCCAACACTCTCGTGGCCGACGCTCCCGTTGCCGCAACGCGCTATGGGAAGGTTCGCGGCTATCTTGATCAGGAGATAAATGTTTTCAAAGGGATCAGGTACGGAGCAGACACTTCGACGCGCCGTTTTATGCCGCCGCTTCCGCCTGAGCCATGGTCCGACGTGCGTGATGCGCTCGCTCATGGACCGTCGTCCCCGCAACCCACTCGCTCAAACGACAAGCAGAGTGAAGATTGTCTCTTCCTGAACGTCTGGACCCCTGGCTTGCGCGATGGCCGCAAGCGGCCCGTGATGTTCTACATTCACGGCGGCGCCTACAGCAACGGATCGGGATCCAGCCCACTCTATGACGGCGTACGACTCTGCCGCCGCGGCGATGTGGTGGTGGTTACGGTAAACCATCGTCTCAATGCTTTTGGTTATCTTTATCTCGCGCGTTTTGGCGGCGCGGAGTTCGCCGATTCAGGGAACGCGGGCCAACTCGATTTGGTACTGGCGCTGCAATGGGTGCGCGAAAACATCGCGGAATTTGGTGGCGACCCGAACCGAGTGATGGTCTTCGGACAGTCCGGCGGTGGCGCAAAGATCGCCACCCTGATGGCCATGCCGGCAGCGGCCGGGCTGTTTCATGCCGCGGCCACCATGAGCGGCCAGCAAGTCACTGCTTCGGGTGCGCTCAATGGCACGTTGCGCGCACGCACAGTGCTCGATGCCCTGAAGCTGACGCCCGCACGTGCCAACGAGATTCGCAGCTTGCCGGCGGAACGGCTGATCGAAGTGTTGAGCACGCGTGACCCCGTGCTGCCTTTCGGCGGCATTTCATTTGCACCGGTGCTGGACGAGCGTTCGCTTAAGCGCCATCCGTTCTATCCGGACGCGCCTGCGCAGTCGGCGCACATTCCGATGATCATCGGCAACACCCACGATGAGACGCGCGCGTTTCTCGGCGGGGACCAAACAAACTTTACGGTTACGTGGGAGCAGCTTCCCGAAAAGCTGATTCCCAACATGCGCGTCGACATCCAGCCTGAGATGGTAATTGCGGAGTACCGGCGACTCTATCCGAAATATTCCGCCAGCGATGTCCTGTTCGCGGCCACGACGGCCAGCCGCTCGTGGCGTGGCGCCGTGATCGAAGCGGAAGAACGAGCGAAGTCAGGTTTTCCTGCTTACGCTTATCAACTCGATTGGGCCACACCCAAAGATGGCGGGAAGCTTGGCGCGCCGCACGCATCTGACATTCAATTGGTGTTCGACAATATCGACAAGCCGGGCGCGACGGCGATTGGGCCCGCCGCGCAGAGCATGGCGGATCAGATGAGTGAGACATTCATCGCTTTTGCGCGCACCGGGAACCCGAACAACCGGCACATTCCGCTTTGGAAGAAATACACGATGGCGCGTCGCGAGACGATGGTGTTCGATGTGCCGTCGCATCTGGAAAACGATCCACGCGGTGCAGAGCGGCGCCTGTTCGCCAAAGTGCCTTATGTGCAACCGGGTACGTGAGGCAGCTCCGTCGGAGCGCAATATTTATCGAAAGAGTCTGGGCCAAGTTTAAAGCTCCGTTAGGAGCGCCATATTTGTAGAAAAGGTCCGCCGCCTATGGCTAAAGCTCCGTTAGGAGCGACACGGTTCAGACGATCATTCTTTTTCCGACTCTCATATGTCGCTCCTACGGAGCTGGGAAATTTGTTTATTCGGGAAACTACAAATATTTCGTCCCTACGGGACTGTTAACAGACCCTTAGCCCGAAGAATCACAATGAATGTAATTCTCTTCATTCTAATCATTGGCTGCTGGGCTTCATGTCTCGCCGCGCCGCCCGAACCCGGACTGCTCTTCTACCTGTCCGGTGATCAGGAATTCACCGCTGACTATGCAGCCGGCGGCGATCCACAAGCGAATTTTCTTCGTGGCGTTAAGATGATTTCGGACGGCGCGCGGGGCCGCGGCTTTGAATGTGCGAACACCCAGCTGATGTCGTACTGGGCGCCCGGCAACATCTACGCCGAACGGGGCACGCTCAGCTTCTTCTGGCGTTCGCGTTACCCGGTTGGCCCCACGGCTTTTCCCATCTTTCGCGTCGGCTATTCCGATCATTCGAGTTGGGACATGGTGTGGCTGCGAATTGACTACAATGGCCGCGGTGGTTTCGATGCGTTTGTAACTGACATCAACCTGGCGCGAATCAGAGTCTCGTATGTGACGCCGCAATTTCCGAAGCCCAACGAATGGGTGCACCTGGCTCTTGCCTGGGACGAAACAGAGGGCATTCGCTTTTATGTGAACGGCGTTCTGGCCGCGCGACAAAATCAACAAGCCGTTCTTTATGCCGGTCTCGATCAATTCGGTCCTTTCTCGCGCACGATCGGACCAATGCAGGTTCAGAGTGATTACAACTTTACCCGCGGCGGGGATATCGACGAGATTCGGATCTACGATCGAATGCTTTCGGATGCGAACGTGACCTCGTTGGCAAAGGGAATCGCACCCCAACAAATCCCCGCAATCAACCGGGCGCTGGCCGGCAAAGCAACGCGCGATGAATGGCTGCTGCGCTATGGCTGGAATCGCCGCGGAGATATTCCGCCTTACCTCGACGCGAGGGAAACCAGTGTACGCAAAGTCGAAATCCACGATGCCTTTGATTTAAAGCGTTGGTGGTGGAAAGCGACGGACGGAATTCGCGAGACGACCTGGCCGGGCGTTTACAATCGCTCGCGACTGCCGGGACGAAACGATTACTTTCAATTGCCGGACTGGGATTGTTACTCGCTGTCGGGAAGGTCGATCACTTTCACGCTGCCCGACGAGCCGTGGAACCATCTGGAGATTTCCGGCGCGGCCTGGGGCAGGATGCTTTTGGAAGGTCCCGCGCCAAAGACCCTGTTTGAAAGATCAAAGGGCCAGGAGAAAACATTTCATCGGCTTCTCTCTCCCATTCGTGGACAAAAGATTCGGTTTGAAAATTCCGAACAGGAAGAGCCGATCGGAGAGCTGTCCGTGTACAACGTGATGTCCGGTAAAGAGCCAACCGGAAGCGCGCGATTGGCCTACACGCTTCGAGTCAACGCACGATCCAACGACCCGAGTGTTGAGCCGATCAGAAAATTCATTGCCGGCAGATACACTGAGGAGGAGCGCTCGACGATCCTCGCCACGCCCGACACACAAGGGCCGACGCAAACCACCTCAGCGACTCAATCATCGACCGGATCGCTGCCGCTGGTGCACGTAATCATTCCGGCGAAAGACTGGAAGGAAATTAACGACGGCCTTGACGGAATTGCCATCGACTTGCCGGCACTGCGCGTAAAGCCCACTGCCGGCGCATACTTTCCGCTCAACATTCAAGTAAAAGATCCTCTGTGGGCGCAGCGCAACCTGCTCGACTTTAGTTTTTCCGTGAAACCCAACGAAGCGCGGACGCTTTGGCTCGACACACGCGATCGGATTCTGCCGGAAGGCAAAGCGATTTATCTCACGATAGCGGGCGCAGGCGCAGACTTTGGGCCGGCTGCGCTCGAAGGCGCGCGGGTCCGTTTGATTTTCAAACCGCGCACCGAAGCTGTTAAGGAACACGAACTCGACCGCTTTACTCAGGCGCGCGATAGTTACGCGATGCTGATCGAAGAACACACGAACAATCCGAAACTAAATCTATACAACCGGTTTGCTGCCGACATAACCGATGTCCTGCGGGTGAACCCGAACAACTGGGTGGCCCAGACTTATTGGTATGACAGCAATCGCGCGCATCCGAAACCTGCTTTCACTCAGCCGGTCGCTCCTAACGGAGTGCCGCTGTGGGCATTTCGCCAGGTCGAGCAATTGCGAAATCTCAATCGCTTCGTCAACTGGTATATCGATAATCGGCAAATCGAAAATGGAGAATTCGGCGGCGGGCTTTCCGATGACGGCGATTTGACCAATACCTGGCCCGCGACGGCCTTGATGGGTTGCGATCCCGAGAAGATCAAAGAATCTCTCAGGCGAGAGATGAACGCCTTTTACCGCGAAGGAATGTTTACTAACGGTCTGCCCACGATTCAAGCCGACGAACTTCATAGCTACGAGGAAGGAATTCAGGTCCTCGGCCAGTCGCTCCTGCTCGACTATGGCGACCCCAGGCAAATTGAACGTGCCATGGAAACTTCGCGGGCAGTTATCAACTTAACCGGCATCAACAGCGCCGGACATCGACACATCAAATCTTCCTATTACAGCGGCACAAAGATGGCCGAAGAGGAACCGTGGGGATATTCAAAACCCAGTTCGATCCTCGTGCTTCATCCCGGCATCATGCTGGTCGAGTATAACGGCAATCCGCAGATTAAGAAGATCATTACTGAGCTGGCGGATGGTTTCCTGGCGCACCGGAAAAAAGATATTGGCGGCCGGGCAAGTCTTTCGATGGCGATCAGGTTTACAGACGATCAGGAGACGCCGAACAATCGCGGTAACGTCTTGCCGATTTTATGGGCCGCATGGAAGTGGACCGGTAACGAGAAATATCTGGCGCCGTTCCGGGACGAGGGCGCGCGGGCCCTGGATCTGATTCCTTCGAATGCCCTCGATGAGTTGAATGTGAAAGCAACCTGGGGCAAAGAGATCGCCGCGGCGCTCCGGACGGGCGCGATCAATCAAAGCTCGCGCTCTAACGGTGAGGCTCCCAACAGCCAACGCCTGAACGCGCCGCCGCCGCCGAACTTTGGCGCCCTGCACTTCGCCTGGCAAACAACGGGCGACAAGCATTTTTTGGAATCACTGTACGGCGCGCAAATTGAAACATCAGCGTTGCATCAGTACATGAACACTGCGGGCAGCATGTGGATCGATCGCGTGGACGTGCCGAATAGCGAATTGCAGAGAGCGCGGTTGGGCGGAGTGGCTCTGGTTCGAGGTTCGTTGTATCCCGGTCACGCTGTGAGTTGGACTTTCGCGGCGCCGGCCAAGGCTGAAGACGTGGCGATTCTAATTCCTGAAGCGACGCCTCAGTCGGTAAGGATTATTGCTTACAACCTGAGTGCGGCGCCTGTCACAGCCAACTTGTCCCCGTGGAATTTGGAGCCCGGCCAATGGGAAGTGACGCAAGGCATTGATTCTCGCGGTGACGATTTAGCAGACGACGTCACACACACGAGGCGCGTCGAGTTGGAGCGGGACCGGCCGCTGAGCGTCACTTTGGCACCACGAACCACCACAGTCTTAACGTTGAAACTGATTTCAAAAGGCACGCCTTATTGGGATCGTCCTGACCTCGGTGTCGGCAAAGATGACATCGTGATTCAGAACCGGAAAATTACGGTGACTGTTCACAGCCTCGGCGCGGTTGATGCGCCGGCGACGAAGCTGGCATTGATGGACGCAGGCGGAAAAGCGATCACAGCAGTCACCGTTCCTGCATTGAAAGCGCCGCTGGACTTAATGCCCAGGAAGACGACGGTCACGTTGAAGGTTCCCGTGGGGGCGGGCATGAAGGACGCGAGCCTTGTTCTCGATCCCGACGCGACCGTGAGAGAGATAACGCGTGTGAACAACCAGGTGAAGCTGAATTAGGAAGTAAGCGTTCTGGCGCTGAAGTAAACGGGAGACGATACCAGATTACGACATTGCAATGGGTTCGTTGGACTCAACGATGGTCCAGGTCGCCGTGTGATCACATAAACACGTATCTTGGGTAAGTCCGTTTGGCCTCTTCTGCCACGTTTAGATCTATGTCGGCGGTGATAAACGGTTGT
>DATISD010000226.1:0-9041 GCA_035469005.1 Pyrinomonadaceae bacterium
AAGCGAGAAATTGCGCGGGCAAATGCCTGTCATTCCCGCGCCTGGCTGAAAAAATTCGTTTTAGGTGCGGGAAAAACCGCAGAGATAGGTCGGGTCATTGCGACAATCTTTCAATCGCGCTTTTGCCGGCAATCGTAGTAATATCCGTCGAACTTGCGACCTGCAATGCGCAACCTTAAAGTCAGATTGTTCGCGTTGGCGCTCATCCTGCTGTTCTCTGGGATGGTCTATTACAACTGGCATCAGCTCCACCGCGTCGGCAAATATTCACTGAAGATGGCTGCCTTTGGTCCCGTAGGAGTGGTCGGAGGATTGTTTCTGCTTGTCTGCCCTTCCAAAGTAGGAAAGCCACAAACGCTTACGGACAAACTCATCGTGCTCGGCGTGCTTATTGTTGGATTGGCCGCCGGATTGGTGAACTGGTATCTGATGGATCCGGGCTTTTTCGGAAGATGACTTGCGGGTTAGGGCTTTCGTTCTGCCGGGACGCTCATTCTGCCGATCGCACCCTCCCCGATACTGCCAAAATAGAGTTGGCCTTTGTGCTCGACCACGTTGGCGATTTGCGTGAAGGATTGGGCTGAAGGATCCTGGAGATTGCTGACGACTTTGCCATTGGTGTCCAGCGCGAGAACGAACGCGTACCGTTTGATGTTCGGTTGCAGAAATGAAGGCAGCCGCCAAACGATTTTTCGCAGGAACGGATGCGGCAGCAGGAAGTCCAGTCCCGGGTCGCGCCGGTTAACCAACGCCAGCCAAAACCTGTCCTTTCCGTTCGAGGAAATGCCGTCGGGAAACCCCGGCAAATTATCGATGAAGACATCCGACTGGCCTTGTTTTGGCCCGGTCAACCAATACCGGCGCACGCGATACGCTCCGGTATCGTTAACCAGCACGAAAGATTGATCCGGACTCACGGCGACGCCATTGGCGAAATACAAATCGTTTAGTAAGACGCGCGTCTGCTGCGTTCGCGGATCATAGGCAAGTAAGCGGCCGTTAGGTTGATGCTCAAGCAGATCTGCTTTGAGTTGCGTCAGCCGAAACTTGTAAGAGGCGTCAGTGAAATAGATTGTCCCGTCGGCCGCCACATCCAGATCGTTGGGGCAGCGGAAAGGAACTCCGTCTGCTTCGGTCGATAGTACGGTGCCCTTTCCGTCAGGAGCGATCGACATCAAACCGATCATCGCGTCGGCAACAATCAGGTTGCCGTCATGATCGAATATCAATCCAAGAGGCCGGCCTTTCGTGTTCGCAAAGAGCTCTGGTTTGGTGCCGTCTGGTTGAAACCGAAAGATGCGGCCGACATCGTCGCCGCAATAGATTCGATCCTGACTGTCGAAGGCTACGTCTTCGGGCGCGAAGCCCTCGATCTTCAATTTTTCAATTCGTGCGAGTTCGGAATTTTGGGCGTATTGACCTGTGAGTTCGGGCGCCGGCGGTGGCGTCCAGGCTGCCGGATTGATTGGTACCGGCCAGGTGAGTAAGTAAGCGAGGAGCACTACGACGAGGAAGACGGTCACTCGGAGAATAAATCGTTTCATGAATCGAGAGTAACGAGCGAAAGTCCTCACGGTCGGGCTTCCGGATGAGTTCGCGCTGCGCGCGCTCAACGCGGATCGCACCTCACCCTAAACCCTCTCTCAAAGGGAGGGAACATAATCCGTGCTCGCGTCGGCGTTACCGTTCACCGCGCGCGGCCTCGACCTGAGTCTCCAGATCTACCGCCAGCTTTCGAATGCCGGGCTGGCCCATCGGTTCGAGCCAGCGCATCGCTTCGTCTAAAACTCGGCGCTGGTGCTCTGGCCAATTCGGATTGCCGGCGACGCTGCCCAGTTTCCCCTGATAATAACCGGCGCGCGGCGGACGGGCGCGCTCGATGGTCTGACGATCAACGGCCAGACAAACGGTGGGTATCCCCGCCAGTTCGATGGCGCGGGCCGCGAGCCCGATTGATTGATGACAAAGACTGGAAGCCGGCACCAACAGAACTCCCTGGACGTCGTAGTGCTTCAACCTGCTAACGAGGCCTGGCAAAGTAGTATCAACAAAGGTTGCCGCATCAGGAATGAAGCCACAGAAACTCCAAAAAACTGAGTTCAGTTGACCGATCACGCGATTGGCTTCGTACTCAAGCAGCCGCGCCAGCGGAACCTCGACGTTTATGTCCTGCTGAACGAAGCTTTCGTCATAGCCTCGACCAGCAAAGCGCAGGTCGCGAGCGTCGATTTCAGTTGGAATCTCGCGAAACGCAAAATCTCCGTCCTTCGCAGTTCGGTCAAACGATTCAGTGCCGTCTATGTAAGCGCCGGCCGAACTGATTAACGCCAAATTCATCATCGGTAAGGCGCGGCGGGCCGGGGTGAACGGCGCCGTCTCGTTTTCGATGAACGGGTAACCGGCCAGGTCTTCTCCGGTGTGCTTTGACTGCCACGAGGCGTAGCTTTGACGCCAGCGATTAAGATGTTCGATGACTTCCACTCAAACTTCTCTCTTTCTTAAGAATCGGTCCTAAAACGGTCCAACCCGCGTCAAATATCATCGGCAGGAGCGGTTCTTCAACCCTGAACCCAGAGGCCACGCAGCTGCTTACTTTTCAATCCAGTTCTGTTCCGGCCTGGTAAAGCAGTCAGCCCGTTCGGCAAACTTACTTTCATCAATAGGGATGTTGTGCCGAATGTTTGTCAGCCGAACGATTGTGTTCATACCGCGAGTGCCTTCCTGTCGCGCCACGAAAGGAATTTTGACTCCATCGACCTCGCGATAATCTTCAAGATACATGCCGTTTTCGCGCAACAACAACCCTGTGTCGGCCGCGAAGTAAAAGCGCTCGATCACTCTTCCGCTGAGTAATCGATCAATGACCAGGCAGTCCTGATCGCCAATCTTTTCTTTGCGCTCAAATCGAAGAGAACTGAGCAGGCTGCGAAGTCCCAATTCGCGCTGAAAATTGTCACCACCACCTGCCGACATTTTTAGATAGCCGCGCACCGGATCCTGTAACCAGCTGACTTTCCCATCGGAAGTCTGTTGCAGGACACCGAACCCCTTCAGGTTCATGAATACACTACTGCGGTTCGGAGCTGCTTCATAAACCTCGATCGTGCCGGTCAGACCCGTTGGCAGCTCGACGGTCCCGGTTGAGACTCGGCTGGTGATCTTCAGCAACGCCTTCTCTCCGCCGACTGCTTCTATGTAGCGATTGATGACGTCTTGAGCGATTCGCGCATTTTCATCGTCAGACTTCGTACTGCCGGCAGGAGCGGGCGGCGTTGTGGTCTTTGCGGAGGGAGGCGGCTCTGGCACCTCAACCTTAACCGGTGCTGTTCCTGGCTCCTTTCCAGAGTCAGGTGTAACTGTCACATCGGCAACCAGCTCTTTCAGCCGTGGCGGTGCGATTCGCTCTCGAAGTTTCGCCACCGCTACAGCAAGTTGAGGGTCGCCGCTGCGCAGCAAAGCGCGACGGTTAAGCTTAACGAGGTGATCGGGGTTAACTCCGCGGCCCTCAAGAAATATTCCATCCGCAGTTTGATAGTTGCCGATAGCATACTGAAACAATGCTCCGGTAGGTAGTTTCAAAATAGCTGATGGCAGCGTATTTCCCGCGCTCGTTTCTCCCACAACTACGGCGCGACCCGTCTTTTGCATTCCGGCCGCAAAAATTTCGGCGGCCGACAGCGTGGAACCGTCGATCAGGATGGCGAGCGCTCTGGTATATGGCATCCGTTGCGGCGTGACCAGAACGGGCGTTTCACTGGATCTCATCTTCATTGTCCCAAACACCGACGTGTAATCCTGGACAAGTCCGCTCAAACCACTAACCATTCCCAGCAGGCCGCCCTGATTGCCGCGCAAGTCAATGATCACACCTGGCGCATTGTGCATTTCTCGTAACGCTGAACAAACCTTCTTCATTAGTGTCGGCACAAAAGCATTAAAGCGGATGTAACCGATGCCACCCCGCAACCGTTTTGCTTCGAACTCAGTGTAGAGCGAGGGCAGGTTGCCAATCGCCGGGGACATTTCTCCCTTTAATTTCTCGCGTGAAATTGATGCGCGACGCGGCAGGTTGCGCGCGTCAACATATGTAACAGTTACGGTGTCAGCAAGATTGCCGTTGAGATAGTTGGCCACCAGCACCAGAGGGATTATCGGTCGAATGATGTCTCGCATCAGAGTACTGTGTTCGAGTTCAAGAACAGCGTCAGTTAGTACCCTGCCGTTTACACTCTTGATCACAAATCCGGGGCGCAAACCTGCGCGGGCAGCGGCAGAGCCAGGTTCGACACGCGTAACAACCACCAGTCCGTTCACCACCCGCAACTCGATCCCGATTCCGGTCGAGAGCCGGTCGGCCAAATCCTCCTTGATGATGTCCAGTGCCGTTTCGGCTTCGGTCACTTCGGCTTGAGGTTCATCCTCTTCAGCCGGGTCGCCCTTGCGCTCAGCCTTCTTCGGTTTCGGCCGCAGTTTGGGTATTGCCTCGGGAGGGATAATCCAAAAATGCGATTTGTGCAGCTCATTTACCATCAGTTGAAGCACCGAGTACAGCTCGGCATCCGAGGCTGCGCGCATCGCCTGGGGCGAATAGCGATCATGTACCGCCTTCCAATCAACGCCATTGAAAGATGGATCGTAGAAGCTCTTGTCTACGGTCTGCCACACGAGTTCAAATGTCTCGCGTCGTTTGCTTGCTTCCGCCGATTGATCGGGTTGTGAGTTGAAAGTGTCGACCGGCTGCTGGGCGAATCCGCTATGGGGACAGGCCCCAGGGATGAAGCAGAGCAGTAAGGCGATTGATATTATGGTTCTAATTCCTGGCATCGTGAGGTTTCCCTGCACTCGGTCCTATGTGAACTCTTGTGAATATGATGGTTGCGATGGCCGCACACATCGCGACAGACAGCAACAGAACTGAATAACGATGCAGGTTGTCGAATGCAATCCGCCGCGGATCGTCGGGCGCGATGTGATCAATTGGCAATTGCATGGCTGCTCGCAGCGCGGACATGCGCGCCGCGATCACCCAATGCCCAACGCCAGTCATAATAGCCATTATCGCGAGCGAAATCACCTCGCCCAAACGAGCCAGCCGGCTTTGATTGCGATTGACGAAGAAGGCAGTAACGAAGAGAAATAGAGCAATCTCAAATCCGCCCCGGTTAATGATCCCCAGGAGCCGCGTCACGATCGAGCCCGCCAATTCGTTTGCGTTTGCCAGTCCCGCCCCGCGAAGAACGTTGAAGAGCGCCGGCGCGACGGCAGCGCCGAAGAAAATGGCGGCGCCGAGCCAAAGCCCGAGCAATAACGATCGCAGTTGTCTTATTATCAAGTTCAAATGCTGTTGCTACCTCTAACTGCGCCCAAACAAATCACCGGCGGCTCAATTGGGGGCTGATCGATTTCGCGTGGATCCGGAACACTCAGGAGCCAGGACAAGGCGCGATCCAACTGGCTCTGATAGTCAGCCAAATCCAGTGACATGAAAACCGGCTGGTTCAAACGCGCGAATTTTTCTTTCGACATCAGGTACATTCGCCGCGCGGCGCCGGGCCGCTTTATTTGCAGGTGATGAAACGCAACGGCAGATTGGATCATGGCCTGGAGAAAAAGCTTTTCGTCGGGTGCGACGGGGCCCATCCAGAGTTCTTCCCAGGCGTCGTGCGCCGCGTGATACTCGCCGGCGTTGTAAAGATCGATTCCGGCAATATACTCGATTGGATATGCAAGAATGTGTTGGTCGGTGTAATAAGGCGAAGCTACAGGCATTCAAATCATTGTATCGCATTGAGGGAAGCCGCCAGAACACGCCGGCTTGAGTGAGAGTGTCGCAGTTTGAACGTGGCACGCGCATCCTGCGCGCGATTTCTCGGGCGGGACGCCCGTGCCACTCGGGGGGCCAAACTAACAGTTTGCCTTTACAAACGAAAACAAGATTGTGAATTCTCGACAAGAATTTTGAAATAGCCAGGGAATAAGTTGGTAACTATGAGTCAAGCGGAACAACTTTTCGCAATTAAGCGGTCAGCTACCGGCCTGGGTCTGTTTGCGGTCACGCCGATTCCCAAAGGCAAAAGGATGATCGAGTACATCGGTCCTCGCATATCAAACGAAGAGGTCGAAAAGAGTGGCGGCAAGTACTTCTTTGGCGTAAATGAGAGATGGTCAATCGACGGCCGCGGCCGCGACAATATCGCGCGGTACATTAATCACTCTTGCCGCCCTAACGCCGACGCAATTATCTCACGCGGTCGAGTCTGGATCTGGTCGAAGCGAGCAATTAAACGCGGGGAAGAGATTGCTTACGATTATGGCAAAGAATACTTTGAGGGAATCATCAAGCAGATCGGCTGCAGGTGCGTAAAGTGTTTGGATGATTGATAAGAAAGAGAGTGTCAGAAGCCCGACCGTAAGGGAGGGCATCTTGGCGAGAGGGCGCCCTCCCTTACGGTCGTGCTTCCGACATCACACCGGATTCAAAACCACGATTTCAGTTCCCGGCTGCTCGCGCAGATCATCAATGAACTTGTCGATTTCTTCGGCAATCTTTTCTTCCGTGAGCGTCCGTTCGATGGAGTCGCGAGCCTGCTCTAAAGTCGGCACCAGTTTGCCGCTGTTGCGCAGCGCTCGATAAATCTTCTCGTACCGATCGGCAATTTCCTGCGCACTCACCAACACAAACGCGCGGAAGCGAAAATCCAGATATCGGTCGATCGTTACGCGGTCGCGCAGAATCGCGTTCAGCTGCTCGCTGGTTAAGCCCACGCGAGCCATACGCTCTTCCAGACGCGCGCGCGAACCAAAAGCCTGCGCCAGTTCATTACGCCTGTCCGTGACGGTGTTTTCAAATTCCTTTTGCGCCTCGGCAGTCTGCGCCAGCGGCAGCTTACGTGCTTCCTGCAAAATCAGGAGCTGGTCCTCGAGAGTCTTTAACGCCCGATTAAGTTCGGGCGAACCCGGTCGCGGGTCAAACACGCGTTCAGGCTCGAGCGCCAGTTGCCAGACGATATCCGAATAGGTGATTAGATCGGGATTTGCCCGCGCGCCGTTGGTGACGGTGGCCACGGTTTTGTCGGCGACGGTTTGCGCCCGGGCCGCGGGACAAAACGCGAGGAGTACAGTGCAAAGGGCCACGAGCAAAGAAAGAAATTGAAAATTGAAAATGGCAAATTGAAAATTGCAAATTGACGGCTTCGCTTCCGGGTTGACGTCAAACGCTCGCGCACGTCCCCTGGGTAATGAAGCAGTCCATGATTCGGACGTTAACCTGCACGTCGCGTCATCCGAGACCACGATTGTTCCCGTCACCAAATCTGCGATTTCTAATTTGCAATTTTCAATTTGCACTTCTTTTGCTCCTTCGGCCCGTTCTCAGAACGTCTGTGTAAACCGAAACTGAATCTGACCCTGATGCAGACGGTAGATCGCCGTCGTCGGTGTCGTAGTCAAATTCTGCGGAATTAGAAACTCGGACGGATTCAGCAGATAACCATAATCGACGGCCAGCGCGCCGCCCAGGGGAGTCTTGAAGCGAAAACCAACGCCCACCGTATTAGTCCACCGAACCCGTAAATTTTGCGCGTTTATGTCCTGGATAAAATTCCCGGTAGGGGTAATCGGCTGGCGATTGAAGATGTCACTTACGCTGCGAAACACGTTACCGCCATCGTAAAACGGAACGACCTGAAAATCGGGCGTCACGGGTACACGCGCTTCCAGGTTCGTTACGACCATTGCGTTGCCGCCGATCGGAACCGTAAAAGGATTTACTCCCACGAGGTCTCCCGACGAGTTGTGAAACTCTCCCTGCGGAACTATCACCTGCCGCGGACCGGCCTCCTGATATCCGAATCCGCGCAAGGTCGTCGACCCGCCCGAGAAGAAACGCTCGCTAATCGGCAACAACAGATCAAAGTCATCGACCAGCCCGTTGCCGTTCAGGTCGCGCGGATTGAACAACCGGGCCAGGCCGACCGTCAGGTTGCCGGCGAATACCGTATTACGCGCCCGGCGAGCCTTGTAATAAGTGTGGTAGCTGGACTCGAATCGCATGAACGACGTGTTGCCGCCCAGCGCTCGCGCCGTGACGCGAAAATCCGCGGACAAAAACTGGCCGCGAGTCGCGTCTGTCTGGTTGTAACGACAAACTTCGCCGCCGCGAACGCTTTCCTCTTCGCCCACGATGCTGCCAGGTAAGCGCCGCTCGCAGCGCTGACGAGTATCAACCACAAAGGAAACGCCCGGACCCGAAAGCCTGACCACTTGATCCGGCCGCAGGACGGGCTCGATCAAAAGACTCTCGATGTTTCGCAGCCGCACGTCTTCATAGTTATAGCGAAGGAAAATAATGCTGTGCGATTTTTGGCTTAAGACCCTTTGCGTTTCGATACCGAAAGTGAAACGGTTAACCGTAGGTTCACCTGCCGGATTTCCGAACCGATCGACGGGATTGCCATTTTCATCCAGGCGCTGAACAATGCCATCCGTTCCCTGATCGATGGTCGAGCGAAAGAATCGAGTAATCGAAGAATCGCGCAGGTATTGAACTGAAACCGCGAGGGGAGCGAACTGTCGCTTGCCGTATTGAATGAAGCGTGGATCGATCACTTCAAATCGGAGCAGTTGCTGCCGCTGGCTGACGCGAATTCGCATCGCCGCCTGGCGCAGCTTGTTCATAAAGTTGACGTTGGTCAGTTCAAAGATTCCGAGCGGGCCCAGGTCCGTCGAATATCCGCCACCGTATTCCATCACGCGCGGCCGTTTCTCCTCCACGTCGATGATGACGTCGTAAAGCTTTGTCCCGTTCGGGCCGTCGCCCGCCGGCTGTTGACTAATCAGAACCTGACGGTAGGCATCGGTGACGTAGAGGACGCGCTCAGCTTCGGTGATTCGATCCGCGCGCAGCGGTTCCCCCGGATACAACGGGACTGCTCGTCTGATGGCGGCGCGCTTCGTTTCCTGTACTGACCCGTCCCCGGTAACCCCGTTGACCACGATGTCGTTGATGATTCCTTTCGCGCCCTCTTTGCTGACGTTGAAGA
>DATISD010000227.1:0-3878 GCA_035469005.1 Pyrinomonadaceae bacterium
ATCGCCGCGACACTGAAGGTTATGCGCGCGCTCTGGAGCATTTTGATTCGCGCTGGGCCGAAATCGAAAATGCGATGAACGACGGCGATCTATTGATGATCACTGCGGACCATGGGAACGATCCAACTTATCCCGGCACGGATCATACTCGGGAATATGCGCCCTTAATCGTTTATGGTAAGAAAGCCAGACCCGGCGTTGATTTGGGAACGCGCGCATCTTTATCAGATATTGGAAAAACGATAGCTGAGAATTTTGGATTGAGGTTGAATGCCGGCGAAAGTTTCCTGAGTCAAATCACCTAAGAGAGACAAATCCCCCCATGACTTTGCGCAAGCTCGCCTTGCTCTTTTTTGTGTTGCTCGTTCGCGGTCTGAACTCTTCCATGTTAGTCCGGGCTTCTCGTTCGCAACTACAAAAGACAGTGCCCTGACGGCCGGGTATGCGATTGCAGATCAGGGGCGTGGGAAGAACTCGCTGTTCGTGTATTACGGCCGGCGGTTCGGAGAATCTATTTCTTGGTGAAGCTGCGGTAGATCGTTTCGATCCAGCGATCCGTGTTAACGAAGCCTGTTCCCCAGGGCTTCCACTCTTCCGGCAACCCATCTTTCTTGATTTCATCCAGAGTCCTGCCAGCGGCGATCTTGCGGCGCACAACCTCTGTCGTTTCAGTCAGCATTCGGTGAAAGCGTTTCAGGTCATCCGCTGTACCTAACGGGCCATGGCCGGGAATTATTTTCGCCCCCGCCGGAAGTTTCATTAGCACTTCCCCAACGTTCCTGACATAGCCATCAACATCGCCACCGCTGTCCAGATCAACAAATGGGAAACTGCCGTTGAAAAAATCGTCGCCCATGTGAACCACGTTCGATCCCATAAAGAAAATCACTGCATCGCCATCAGTGTGACCGTGCGGAAAGTGAATCGCGCGGATCTCCTCGCCGTTGAAGTGCACAGACACGCTCTGATCGAAAGTAATTACCGGAAGTGCTTCCTTTGGCGCCGGTTCGACCTTGCGTGCCGTACTGCCTTCCTGCAGACGTTTGCGCACATTGGTTTGCGCCACAATAGGAGCTTCGGGTCCGAACACCGCATTGCTGCCGGTGTGATCGCCGTGCCAGTGAGTATTGAGAATGAATTTCAGTTTACCTTCTCCCAGGGATTTCAGGGCCGCCTTGATCTTGTCGGCCAGCGGCGCGAACTGATCGTCAACGATCAAAATGCCATCAGTTCCGACCGAAACTCCGATGTTGCCACCAGAACCCTGAAGCATGTAAACATTGCCGGAAACTTTTGTGGCTTTAATCTCGACTTTGGAAAAGTCCTGTTGTTGGGCGCGCGCAGAAAAAGATACGAGCGAGAGTGTGAATATGATAGAGAAACGAAAAACTGGTTTCACAACAAACTCCTTATCGACAGGCCATCATGCAGTCAGTACCGGGAGCGGTAGCGACCGGGCCATTTAATTGCGAGGGTGGAGATTGGCAGAATTGTTACCCGGTCGCATCCACCACCCCACGCGGGCTGCCCGCGCGGGGACCCCCGGTTCGCTCCGGTACTGATCACATTTCGTAAGCGCCATTTACTGATT
The DNA here is from genome assembly GCA_035469005.1 of Pyrinomonadaceae bacterium. Classification (GTDB taxonomy): domain Bacteria; phylum Acidobacteriota; class Blastocatellia; order Pyrinomonadales; family Pyrinomonadaceae; genus UBA11740. Next base: position 1,592 of record DATISD010000227.1, read on the forward strand.
TGGATCCTTTACCACGGCAATGAACGGCAGGTTGCGGTAACGTTCGGCAAAATCCAACCCATATCCGACCACGAACTTATCCGGAATTCTAAAGCCCAAATAATCGATCGGCACGTCTTTTTCACGCCGTTCGTGCTTATCAAGCAGCGCTGCCAGTTTTACCGAGGCCGCGCCCCGAGACTTCAGGTTTGCAAGCAGGTAACTCAAGGTCAGCCCGGTGTCGACGATGTCTTCGACTACGAGGATGTGCCGCCCTTCAATAGCCACATCGAGATCCTTGAGAATTCGCACTTCACCAGACGTGCGCATCTCGGCGCCGTAACTGGAAATTGCCATAAACTCAACGCCCAGACATGTGTCTGAGGCGCGCATTAAGTCGCTTAAAAAAGTACACGCGCCCTTCAGCACGCCGACCATCAGCGGATTCAGGCCCGCGTAGTCGCGGGCGATTTCGGCGCCGATTTCACTGATACGTTGCTGAATCTCTGCTGCCGAGATCAGCACCTCGAGGTTGGCGTTGGTGAACTCAGACATGATTCGTACTTCCGATGTTGCCACTATTTCATCTTCCCTTCAATTTAGGTGGCACAGACTTCAGTCTGTGAATTTCTCCTCCGCACTCGATTACAGACTGAAGTCTGTGCCACTTTTTCGTTGCGACTTACTCGATGCTGCGAGATACTATTGAAGCTCTCCGGATAGGTCAATCACCCACGATTGCAGAGGTTGTTATATTTTCACTTACATTAATTTTAGAGTCTATGCCGAACACTTTTTTCCAGAAGAAACTCGCGCGTTATGCGTTCCTGATCGTCATCTTTATGACCGCAGGAATGTCAGTCCTCGCTCAGCCGGGGGCCAAACCGCAAACGTCACCAGCTCAAACTGGTGCCGATGTGCGCGCCCGGGTTACGGAGACACTCGTCGACTCAACCCTCGACGACGATCCCGCCCTTACAAAAATGGTTGCGGCTTATTCGCCGAAAGTTCGCGAGTTGGACGTCGTAATCGGACGCCTGCGCGGTGAACTCAAAAAAGGTGGCGCCGGGGCCGGCTCGCTGGGGAATTTTGTGGCCGACGGAATGCGTTGGCAGGCGACGATGAAAGCGGGTCAGACCATCACACTTGCCGTAATGAATGGGGGCGGCTTGCGGCGCAACACAATTGGCGAAGGCGAGCTGCGCGTGCGCGATATTTTTGAGTTATTGCCTTTCGAAAACGCGCTGCTGACTGTTGACTTAACGGGCGAGCAATTGAAGAAATTGCTCGAAATGGTGTTGACTTCAAACGAAGCCCAATCAGGGGCGCGCATCGTTTATAGAACGACGCCGGAGAAAAAGAATGCGGCGCAAAGCATAAAGCTACGCGGTGTGACTGGCGAAAATGAGATCGACCCAACCAAAACCTACACGATTGTGACGATCGATTATCTTTACAACGTTGGTGGACCGAGATACGGAATTCTCCGCGAAGGCACCAACATGAAAGCGTTGGGCATCACGCTGCGTGAAGCCATCATGAACTATGTGAAGTCGGAAACGGCGGCCGGCCGCGAGATCAAACCGAACCTGGATGAACGGTTCTCACTCGATAAAGCAGGCTCTTCTCCGGAGGTGAAACCCCAATGACTTCCAGAAGAGACTTTCTGGGCGCGTCGATTCTCACTGGGCTCTCTTTTTCGCTGCCGGGATTTTTGAGGCCGTTTGGAGTGCGCGAGGCGATTTGGGCGCCGTTGCTCGAGCCGGCGCCGGGCGAAACTTTAATCACCGTCCTCCACACCAACGACACGCACTCGCAAATCGATCCGATCCTTGATAACGACAAAACCTGGGCAGGCAAAGGCGGCGTGGCGCGCCGGGCTACGCTGGTGAAGCGGATTCGCAGAGAAAACCCGAATACGATTCTGATTGACGCCGGCGATGTCTGTCAGGGCACGCCTTACTTCAACTTTTACAAGGGCGAGGTCGAGTACAAGGCCATGTCGCTGATTGGCTACGACGCCGGCACCATCGGAAATCACGAATTCGACAACGGCGTCGAGTCGCTGGCGAAAGCTTTGCAGTTCGCGACGTTTGATATCGTCTCGACGAACTACGACATGCGTGGCAGCGCGCTCGAGAGCAGAGTGAAAACCCACGCGGTCAAGCAGATCGGCGGTATACGGGTGGGAATATTCGGCCTGGGAATTCGACCGGAAGGGCTGATCACTGAAGATAATTTCAAGCCGCTGAAGTATATGGATCCCATTCGCATGTCTCGTGGCGTGGTGAAGCTGCTGCGCGAGCAG
>DATISD010000228.1:0-3736 GCA_035469005.1 Pyrinomonadaceae bacterium
CTTTGGGGCCACGGGAAGCGGATCCTGCGGCTTGCCAGCCCCGCCATCAACGCACTTCACTACAGCGGTTAAGTAGAATGACCCTTGCGAGCGGTGAGAAAAATCTTGCATTAGAGAATCGCAAGGATCGAAGGCCTGACCCCAGTTTTCTGCGCTGATGGGCCTTGCTGCCAGGAACTGCACTGCTTCCCTTTGATTGAAAGAACCAGTACCGCCACGTTATTTGCCGGTCGCTTCGCGCAGCCGCGCCAAAGCGTAAATCATCCAGGCTTCCGACCAGCGGAGGTAAGGGATTCGCACTTTGAGGAATCTTCGCTGCTGGTAATAGAAGAAGCCGCCCTCGTCCCGAAGATTTGCGATCGCCCATTGCGCGAGTTGTTCGGCCAGCATAGTTGTTCCGGGAATGCGCCTCCGCAATTCCACCAGGGCCACGATTGCTGAGGCAGTTGAATGAATGTCTGCCGGATAAAGACGGTCAGGATAATATTTGGGCCACCCGTCTTTAAGGAAGAAGCGTTCAGTCCAGTAGTCGTAGCCACGCCGGAGTGCGTTATCAAATTGACCATGCAACCCGCTTGCTGCTGCTCCCACCACTGATCCGGTCGCATCCACCACCGCACCCGGGCCGCCCCCGTGGGGACCCCGGTCCGCTCGCGGTGCTGACACTGCGTCCATGATTCGCGACAGGCTGCTTAGCATGTAGGCCGTGTGAAAATTGTCGGCCCAAAGTTGATGCGAGTCCGCGCCGTACAGCCACGAACCGTCCTGCTGCTGCCGGCGCCCGGCGTAAAGCCCGGCCGCTACGGCCCAATCGATCAAACTCTGTTCACCGAGTAGTTTGCCTACGGTAGCCAGCACCTCACCGGCGAAGAGGCTCGCATTCAGGACTCTGGCGCGATCGAGCGGTGAGTAGCTAAAGCAAACTTCGTCCTTCGTCTCTTCCGATCGATTCAGATCGTTGAGAATGAAGTCGCAGATTGTGCGAGCAAAGGGAAGGTACTCGTCGCGCGAAAGAACTTCGGCAGCTTCGCACAGGGCGCGCGCCGCAAAGGCCGTCGGCACGATCGTCGGAGTGCCGCGCGGAACGAAAAAGGATCGCGATTGCCAGTCGAAGTTGTAGCCCCAGCATGCGCCGCTGAAGCCTTTCAGGCTCATCCAGATCAGATCGTCGAGCAATTCGCGCGCTTCGATCTCATTCTCTTTACTTGGATTGCGACGAAAGTCGGCCACGGCGGCCAATGCAAACAGCGCGATTGCTTTTGCGTTGCGTTCGCGCGGAACTCCAGCGAGTGAGCGGAAGTTGATGGGCGATCGTTTGTGAAATTGAATCCAGGCCAGCCGCGCGACGCGAGATTTCTTAAGCGGAGTCGCTTGAAACAGCCGGCTGTTCAAGCCATCGAAGGGATCGTAGCCGGCCAGGCCCTGGGCACGACACCATTTCCAAAGGTCGCGGTGGGCGGTTTGGAGAGTGATGGTCATTATGGAGTGCGGCGGCTTGATGCCGCTTTGTATTGCTTTTTTCGATCGGGGATGCGATGTAACAAAGCGGTGACAAGTCACCGCACTCCAAACTAGGCATTAACCGACGTCTCGATCCTTCTGGGCGTTTCAACAAAACTTTCGCGCCACAATTCGAATGAGAGCAAGGTCCAGAGCAGTTTGCGATGATTGGCAACGCCGCGTTCGTGTTCATCCTGAAGTTTGGCCACATACTCGGGATTGAACAGGCCGTTGCGGCGCAGACGTTCGGGGGCCAGCAGGTCGCGCGCCAGCGGGCGCAATTCGCTCTTGAGCCATTTGGCGAAAGGAACGCCGAAGCCTTTCTTGCCGCGTCGCCAAACGAATGGCGGCACCAACCCTTTTGCCGCCTTCTTCAAAATGTATTTCGACGTATATCCGTGCAGTTTGTAACGTGGCGGCAAAGAAGCCGCGAATTCAGCCACGCGTGGATCAAGATAAGGTGCGCGCACCTCAAGGCTTACGGCCATGCTCGCGCGATCGACTTTAGTCAGAATGTCTTCGGCGAGATAAAACTGCGTGTCCAGGTTCTGCATGCACTCAATGAGATTATTCGAATCGCACTCAGCAAACAGACGCCGCGCATCGCTATAGATGTCCGCGTCGCTTGCCTCTCTGACGTGCGGGCTGAGCAATTGCTCCTGATCTTCAGGAGTGAAAGAGCCGAACAAAACATGGTGGCGGGCCACCTCATCGTAATGCGAAGCCGTGATAAAACGCCGCGCGCGATAATCAAATGAAAGATTTTTTGTCTTGACCGGCAACAAATTGACCACCGGCTCGACCAGTCCGCGGCGCACAAAACGCGGCACGGTTAAGTACGCGCGCGTCATGTAATGTCCGAAATACATTGGATAGCCGGCAAAGATTTCATCGCCGCCATCGCCACCCAGGGCGACCGTGACATGTTTTCGCGTGAAGCGCGACAACAGGTAAGTCGGAACTACAGAAGGATCACTGATCGGCTCATCCATCCACGCGCCGATTTCGCTCACGAGATTTGCAGCTAAACTGGCACTAAATCTTTCCTCGTGATGATCAGTGCCGAGAAACTTCGCGACCGCGCGCGCATATTGTGATTCGTCGAACGAGCTTTCAGCGAATGAAATGGAAAAAGTTTTGACGGTCTCTGAAGACGCGCGCACCGCCAGCGCCGTGACCATCGAAGAGTCGATGCCGCCGGAAAGCAACACGCCCAACGGCACGTCCGAAACCAGACGCATGCGGACCGAATCGGCGAGCAACTCGCGCAGTTGTTCGGCTGCTTCCGGCACACTGGGAACGGGTTCGCGCGTTTTGTAAGACAGTTTCCAGTAGCGTTCGACTTTGATTTGACCATCTTCCAGAGTGAGCGTGTGTGCGGCCGGCAGCTTGCTGATGCCTTCGTAAATCGACAATGGCGCGGGAACATAGTCGAACGAAAGATACTGCCGCAGTGCGTTCAGATTCAGATTCGGGCGCACGGCGGGATGGGCCAGTAAGACTTTTGGTTCCGACGCGAACAGCAGCCTGCGGTCAAAGACGCCCCAATAGAGTGGCTTCTCTCCAAACCGATCGCGCGCAATGAACAGGCGCTTACGTTTATCGTCCCAAAGAGCAAACGCGAACATACCGTTAAGATGCTGGACCATTCCGAGGGCATGTTCTTCGTAAAGATGCGGCAGAATCTCAGTATCTGATTCACTGCGGAAGCGGTGGCCGCGCTTTTCGAGATCCATGCGCAACTCGCGATAGTTGTAAATTTCGCCGTTGAGGATGACGGCAATGCTGTGATCTTCATTGAAAGTCGGTTGCTCGCCGGTAAGCAAGTCGATGATCGCCAGACGGCGCATGCCCAACGCAATGCCGTCATCGATCAGATAGCCTTCAGAATCCGGCCCGCGATGGATCATGCGATCGCACATCGAGCGCAGGAGTTCTTCGCCGCCTTCAGCAGGCGACGTGCGTGGATCAAGATTGGCCCAACCGGTTATGCCGCACATAAATCAATTTTAACCACAGAGGAACACAGAGTAATGCATAATAAATAATAAGATTAGACAACAAAACGTTTGATGCCATCTTTCAAATGAAGAGAATGAAAGTTAATCAACAAGCCAATTGGTTTTTTAGTCAATTTGAGGGAGGAAATGATTTGGGCTTCATGAATGGGTGCTAACGCTTCAACCGCCTTCAGCTCACCAACTACAGTGTCTTCTACGAGAAGATCGAGTTTGTA
>DATISD010000229.1:0-2692 GCA_035469005.1 Pyrinomonadaceae bacterium
CTTGATTTGAAGCGGCTGGTCTTGAGCGAATGCCGCGATGCTTACCGCCAAAAGCAGCAAGCCCGCAGCGGAAATCCGTGCAATGAAAAATTTGAATCTCTTCATGGATAAACGTCGTCTGCTTTGCGACCGGTGTTCAGAGTAACAAATTGGTTTGAGGGTCTCCACGATTAAGCGTAATCAGGGTCTACAAATATGCCGGGCTCCGACTTTAGTCGGGTTTGTAACGCAGACTGTAATTATGATTGGCTGTCCGCAAGTTATCCGCTTCCTTTACAAGAGCCCAACTAAAGTTGGTACTCTGACGCCGGCCATCTTTCGCCCCTTCGCTCTCGCATTTGATAACATCGCTCTTGCAATGAGCGCAACTCAAAGACTTTATTACAACGATTCGCGCCTGCTCGAGTTCGATGCGCGCGTAATCGATCTAAGCGAACGCGACGACGGTGCGATTGCCGTCGTACTCGATCGCACGGCGTTTTATCCGACTGGCGGCGGCCAGCCCAACGATACGGGCACGCTCGGCGGAGCGCGCGTAGTTGATTGCATCGATGCCGAAGACGACGGCGTATTGCACGTCATTCAGGGGCCGGCGCCGGAAGTCGGCGATACAGTTCACGGACATGTTGACTGGCTGCGCCGCCTCGATCAGATGCAGCAGCACACCGGCCAGCACATCTTGTCGGCCGCATTCGTCAAGTTGTTCGACGCGCCCACGCGCAGTTTTCGCGTTCTGGAGCATGAATGCGAAATTGACGTCGCGCTCGAGAACCCTTCCGATGAAAAAATTGAAAGAGCGGTCGATCTCGCCAATCAAATCATCTGGGCTGCTCGCCCCATCGAAATTCGAAATGTGACGGCAGATGAGGCGGCGACGTTGCCATTGCGCAAAGAGCCCGCCCGCGAAGGCGAGCTGCGTTTAATTCAAATCGAAGACTTTGATCTGACTCCGTGCGGCGGTACGCACGCACGCTCAACCGGCGAGGTCGGCGTAATCGCGGTGCGCTCGTGGGAACGCGCGAAAGGCCTGGCACGAATTCAATTCATGGCTGGCGTGCGCGTGCTCGCGGATTATCACAAAGCAAATCGAACCGCTGGCGAGGTGGCCGAATTATTCAGCGCCAGCCGGGATGATTCGTCGGCCCTGGTTGGAAAACTGATCGATGAAAATAAGAAACTGACGCGTCGTGTCCGCGAACTGGATGAAATCGCGAGTCACGTCGAAGCGGAAGAGCTGTTGCGGGGAAGCAGCCCGACACCGGGGTCCCCAAGCGGGCAGCCCGCTTGGGGTGGGGCGGTAAGGGAGGGCGCAGCAACGGTTATCACCAAAATCTTTGATGACCGCGCCCCTGACTCACTCAAACACCTTGCCCTCGCCCTGATTGCTCATCCCAATGTCGTAGCCCTTTTGGGATCGCGCGACGGGGACACTGCGCGTCTGGTTTTCGCGCGCTCGTCCGAAGCGTCCGGCGACATGAACGCACTCATGCGCAAAGCTTGCGAGATGATTGATGGACGCGGCGGCGGCAAGCCCGACATGGCCCAGGGCGGCGGGAAAAATGTCGCGGCTATTGATAGGGCAATCGAAGCCGCAGTCCAGTCGTTAGTCTGAAGCTGATGTTGTAAATATCCTTCTCACTGACAATCCGTTAAAAGTGAGTTCGGGCAGAAGTTCTTGCTTACGATGTACTCTTCGTCGCCATTTCCTTAACAAATCGTCTGGCAACTTTTCCTGCCACGGTGCCGCCGAGCGAACTCAACTTGCCACCCGCAAGGACTATTCGGGTCTTCGCGTTTACGACACTAAAAACGTACTTGGTCAGCAGATCGTGACGCAATTCGAGAATAATGTCTGCATTTGACTCGTCCCGAGTAATCGCAAAGCCAAGTTGCTTGAATTCGGGACGTTTCAGGAGCTTGTCTTCTACCACTGCCGCGCTTACGAGCAGTGACTTTGAACGAACAAGCACCTGTCGTTGGACGATTTGACCTTGTCTCTCGCTGGAGTCGCTGACAACCTCCTGGGCGGTCGCTTCTGAAACGATTAACCCGAGGGCAAATGAGCTTAGCAGTGTCGTGACAAACAGCTTGGTTCCAAACGCAACCCTGACTCGATTCAGTATTATTTTTGACATGTAGATGCCTCCTTAAAGCTTCGAAGGCGCAATTGAAGCGCCGGAAAAAAGACCGGGGGTTTTTCCTGGCAACAACAAAATGAGTGTCAGCTGCCTCTTTCATTCGAATTAGAATTACTGCACCTCGACGATTTTTTCGTGCAACGCGGCGGTACAGCCGAAATCTCAAAGATGTTTGAAGGTCTAAGGCCTTCGATTCTGGAAAGACGGTTCTTCGGTCGGAACGCCCGGTTTGAGAAGGTCACATCGTTAAGCCAAACTTAACTTCAAATTTGTCCTTTCCAGATTTTCGGATCGCGAAACACATTTTTCTTTACGACTGAACAACCCTCGCCATGGCGTTTTCATCTCACGCGCAAGTCACGATGCTGATCTCTCCAGGGCTCGCGATTCATTTGACATGAATAAGCAGTCTTAACGAGCACCTCCTCAGGCTCGAAATTGAAATCTATCTAGTTGGATTATCCCAGCTGAAAGCCTACCGGCTTTCAAAGGCAGAAGCGGCCGTATGGCTGTGGCGAGCAGACCATCTCATCCACCTATCCCAGCCTGCTTCT
>DATISD010000230.1:0-2873 GCA_035469005.1 Pyrinomonadaceae bacterium
GGTTATTACCCGGTCGCTACCGCTCCCGGTACTGACCTTATTGGGCCGATATCGCTCTGGTCTTGACCTTCATAATTTTCGACGTATCGATTCACGATGGCTGCAAGCTCCCCAACTTTTAACGTTCTATTTCCAGAGCAAGGGGGAAAAGAGACTGAGACCCGGTCTCTAAGCCAGCAATACCGACGTTGCGCGGTTGCCGCGGGCGCGGGCTGTCTTAAAACTGTTTTCGGAGGATTGAGGCTATGCTGCAAAGGTTCTGTTTGAAAACGCTTATGCTGGTTGCGGCTCTGATTGCGGCGATCGTTGGTCTGCATTCACTGAAGAGTTCAGGTTCCGTAACGTCGGCGCAGAATACGGTGACTCAGGGCGCACTTCAGGTGGTCGACCCGAACGGAAAGCCGAAAGCTGTTTGCCCGCTGAAGCACACCGACGTCAAAGCGCAAATCAGCGGCTTCCTTTCTCGCGTCACGGTAACGCAGGAATTCGAGAACCCGTTCAGGGAAAAGATCGAGGCGGTTTACACCTTCCCTTTGCCGCAGAATGCTGCGGTCGATGACATGACAATGTTGGTTGGCAATCGAACCGTGCGCGGAAAAATTCTGCGGCGCGAAGAAGCGGAAGCCGTCTATGAGGCAGCAAAGAACAACGGCCAAACCGCCAGTCTCCTGAACCAGGAACGCCCGAATATCTTCACCCAATCGGTTGCGAACATCCTTCCAGGTGAACAGATCAAAATCATGATCAGTTATGTCGAGACGCTGAAATACGACGACGGCTCGTACGAGTTCGTATTTCCGATGGTTGTCGGTCCGCGTTACGTTCCCGGCAATCCGACCGGCGCCCAGGGAGACGGATTCTCCCCGGACACCGATAACGTTCCCGACGGTTCGAAGATTACGCCGGCGCCCGCACCCGCGGGGATGCGCGCCGGTCACGATATCTCGCTGGACGTAACGCTTGATGCCGGGGTGCCAATTGATGCGCTTGATTCAAAAACCCACGAAGTAACCGTCGACCGTCCAAACGATCGCAGCGCGCGCGTAACCTTGAAAGACGAGGCTACGATTCCCAACAAAGATTTCATCCTGCGTTACGACGTCGCCGGAAAGAAGATTGAAGATGCCGTGCTGACTCATTCATCGGGTACCGGCGGCTTTTTCACTCTGATTCTGCAACCGCCCGAGCGTGTCACGGTCGAAGATGTCACGCCAAAGGAGCTGGTATTCGTGCTCGACACCTCAGGATCGATGTCCGGCTTTCCTATCGAAAAAGCCAAAGAAACGATGAAGCTCGCACTCGATAATCTCTATCCTTCGGACACTTTCAACTTGATCACATTTTCGGGTGATGAGCAGATACTGTTTCCTGAGCCGGTGCCGGCGACGAAAGAGAACCTCACAAAGGCCCAGGCTTTTCTCGAGACTCGTCAGGGCAGCGGCGGCACCGAGATGATGAAAGCCATCAAGGCTTCCATGGATCCATCGGACAAACAGGATCACATTCGCATCGTTTGCTTCATGACTGATGGTTATGTCGGGAACGATTTACAAATCATAGGCGAAGTGCAGAAGCATCCGAACGCGCGTGTGTTTGCCTTCGGCATTGGCAACAGCGTGAACCGGTTTCTGCTCGACAACATGGCGAAGTACGGACGCGGCGAAGTCGAATATGTCGGGCTGAACGATGACGGCTCAGCTGCCGCGCGGCGTATGCACGAGCGCATTCGTAATCCTTTGTTGACGGACATCTCAATCGATTGGAATGGACTCGCGGTGTCTGACGTTTATCCAAAGTCTGTTCCCGATCTGTTCAGTGCTAAGCCTGTGATCATCGCCGGCCGTTATTCAGGATCCAGCAAAGGCACAATTCGCCTGAAAGGCAAAATGTCGGGCCGCGATTTTGCGCGCGAAATTCCGGTTGATTTTTCGAACGCGCAATCGCATAACGTGATCGCCACGCTTTGGGCACGGACGCGCGTGGATGACCTGATGAGCCATGATTTCAATGGCGCGCAACAAGGCACCATGAAAGATGAAGTGAGGCAGAGCATCATTCAACTCGGCCTCGATTATCGCCTGATGACGCAATTCACTTCGTTTGTGGCGGTCGAAGAGATGATTGTGACTGATGGCGGCAAGCCGCGCCGCGTTGACGTGCCGGTGGAAGTGCCGGAAGGGGTTAATCGGCAGGCTGTTTTTGGCGAAGAGAAAAGCCTTGGATTTTACGGAGCCAGCTTCGGTCGGGCCCAAACCGCGAATAGGGCGATGCTCAGTGCTACCCCGGCTGCACCCAGTACAACAGGGGCCAGGAAGTCAAAGCCTTCCGCTGGTGGCGTAGGCGGAGCTGGGCAGGGACAGAGTAGCGGTTCGGCCACTCGAGTAGCAGACCTGCCGAAAGCCGCAAGAGGAGTCGCGGTCGACGGCTTACGAGACGTTGACGAGGCAGCCCGAGTTCTTTCGCCGGAAGAGAAGCATCGGCTGGAGCTGCAATCGAAGTGTCACCCGTCAGTTCTGGCCGTAATCGATCGGCTGAGGACCAAATCGGCCGCTGCTGCGGACGAAGCCAGGTTCGTCCACAGCGGCAAGGCCGAAATTCAGATCTGGCTCACCGACAAATCGGAGGCTACGATCGCGAAGCTGAAAGAGTTGGGCTTTGAAGTGATACTCGACCCGACGACATCGAAAATGATTATTGGACGACTGCCAATCGAAAAACTTGCGGCGTTGGCTGAGCTAAAGTCAGTCCGATATGTAGCGCCGCAAGTCTCCGGTGACTAGTTTTCTGATGGTCGAGGTTCGGGAACCGTTCCCGAATCTCGAGCGTTGAATCTGAAATTGGGTGGAGGGCTGATGGCGCGGTTTAAGCATCCT
>DATISD010000231.1:0-2949 GCA_035469005.1 Pyrinomonadaceae bacterium
AATCACCGAAGGTTGCGGCGCGGTCTGATCTAATCCCAGTCCCCGCGTCGTGGCGACTTGCTCTTTTTCAGTTTGCGCCTGGCCGGCAGACGTTTTGCTCGTGACCACTCTCACTTCGGCTTTAGACGCTTGCTGGATTTGCGCCCAGGCGTCGACCGGCGGCCGCCATGGGCATTTGTCCTTATTCGCCGTGCAGAAGTTAACCAGACCGTCTGCGACAGGCACTTCCAGCAGCGGGTCGCGGGTTACTACTACATAAAGCCGTTCGGTGCCCGCGTTTCCGTAGAATTGAAACCAGCGCAGCCGTTCGTCGGTTTCGATAGTCGAAGGAATATCAATCGGCACGTGCGCTTCGATCCAATTCTCTCCACCCTCGAGCCGCGCGTCGGGATAAATCATCTCCGGCGGGCCATCATTCTCAGTGTGGAAAACATAAACGTAACCATCAACGTTCGGTTCAAGCGAAATGCGGATTCGATCGCCGTTGTGAAATTCGCGCGTAGGATCCACCCGCACAGCGCGCCCGTTCATATCGCGCATAAAGATGGTGTAGCCGAGCGCAATCGCCGGCATTGGTAACCGATTGGAATTGATATTTGTAAAACTGGTGTTGCTCGCGACGTTCGTATTCTTGACTGTGTTGGTATTCTTCACGGTCGTTGAAGACGTGTTCGCCGGGCGCTGCGGCGGCCTCCGCCTCCGCGCCGGCGCATTCGCGTTTGTCGTTTTCGGACGCGTGCTCAGAAATGCCCCGCGAACGTCTTCGTCGGACTGTTGCGCACTGGCCAGGAAGATCCCGGAAGCTGCGGACAGTACCACGATCGCTAAAATGATCAGCCTCGACATTTCCTACCTTCCTCTCATCACTAATCTGAACTTTGAAGACTCAAATATGTAAGAATCGATTTTCATTGGTGATCAATTCTTATTTTGAAAACCACTGGAGCGCCTTCGGCAGCCGTTTGGGGGACCTTCACCGAAACGAATGGCGACGAGCCGGTTTTGATAACCTCCGTACCGAGCAGGTTCGCCTTCGATTGATTGACGAGATCCGCCAGCGCTTTTTGCTCGGATTCGGTTAACTCGTGCAGCGCCGCCTCGTTAAGAAAGGCGGGCGAGGTTAATTGGGCAGTGGAAAAAATCATCATGAATTCGTCGGTACCGGGATTTTTGTCGAGATTCAGCCAACTTTCTGCCTTGCTGCTGTCTGTCGGAAATGAAAAATCTTCACCGCTTTTGATTTGATTGGAGTTAACGCCAAAATCCTTATCAGGCTTATCGGTGAGGAAAGTCGTGAGCACGTTGTTATTCCCCGGACCAAGAATGTAGAGGTAGCCATTCTCGCTCGGTGAAAAGTGAAGCTTGAATTGCTGGCCGGAAGTCATCGATAACGTTTGGCCTGCACGCACGGCGTCTGATTTGTCTTCTGAATTCAGCTCAAGCCAATAGCGTCCAGCTTCGTGCCCGGCGGCCACGTCCCCCGCCGTTGTATTTGCGGGGGTATCGGTCTTTGCGGTATTAGCAGTGGGCGTGTTCATCATCTTTTTCATGACGAAATACCCCCCGACACCGGCGATCAGCAATAACACCACCAGACCCGCGCCGGCGATGAGCAGCGCGGAACTCTTTTTCTGCGGCGCGACCGCTGCGGGGGCCGGCAAAGGCGATACTTTTGCGGGCAGCGGTGCTTGCATCGCAATCCCGCTCGCGATGGTGGGACTGGCCGGGGCTTTTGGTTGCGCGATTACGGTCGGCATGGTCGCGGCCTGGCTGGGTATTTCCGCATCAACGTTATCTACGCCCGTGACCATGGTCGCCGCGGTTTGATGAGCTGAGGTCACGACACCTGAAGAAACACCTGGGGATGATTCAGACGGTAAAGCCGAAAGTGAGGGCGACGCGAAAATTCCTTCAGCGGACAACGCGGAGAGTAACTCCTGCTCCAATTCGCCCGCGGTCGATTGCCTCTGATCGCGATCCTTCGCTATCGAACGGGCGATCACGCGGCTGAAACTCTCAGGAACGTTCGGCGTGACCTGGTGCAACGGTTCGGGCGTGATGCTCACATGCTGGCGGCGCAACTCCGCGAGCGTCATCCCGTTGAAAGGACGTTTCGCGGCAATGATTTCGTACAGTACGCAACCGAGACTGTAGATGTCCGCGCGGCCATCAATTTCGGAATTGCCATCGTGGGGAAGCTCGCCCCACTGCTCCGGTGACATGTAATACGGCGTGCCCAGCATCTGGCCGGCCACCGTCAAATTAGTATTGCCGGTCTTCTCTGCGCCGGCGACCTCGCGCAACTTGGCAATGCCCAGGTCAAGCAACTTTACCACCGGCTCGCCTCCGGTTGTCGCCTTACCAATCATGATGTTTTCAGGTTTGAGATCGCGATGCACGACGCCCATGGCGTGGGCAGCGTTGAGCACGCCCATAATCGGACGCAACACGGCAACCGCTTCGGCAGGCGTAAACTTACCGCGCTTTCGCAATTCGACATCGAGGGTGTTGCCCTCGACGTATTCCATCACCAGATAGATTGTGCCTTCGCTCGACGTGCGAAGATCGTAGACGGTAACCGCGTTGGGATGGCGAAAGCGGCGGGCGGCCTGGCCCTCGCGTTGAAATCGACGCAGCCATTCGGTGTTACTGCGCATCTCTGGCGGCATTATTTTGATAGCCACGCGATCGCCCAGCAGAATATGACGCGCGCGATAAACCGCGCCCATGCCGCCTTTACCCAGCAAGGCTTCGATTTGGTACTGGCCGTCGAGCGCCTTCCCAACGAGTGAGCCGGAATCCTCTTCGAGGACCTCGCCATCATTTGGGCAAAAACTGATGCTGTCGTCGAATTTCTCGTTGCAGGTTGTGCAGTGCTTCATGCGTGGGATAGTTTACAACATGAGGTGCGGAAGTCAGTACCATCGGTACGCACGCCTCCGGCGTGCT
>DATISD010000232.1:0-5095 GCA_035469005.1 Pyrinomonadaceae bacterium
CTTTGGGCTGTGCCCAAACAACCGGGGCGGAGCCCCTGATTCTTTTGGCATACTACCGGTGAGGCCAAGCCTCACCGCACATCGGGCGGCGGCAGAGCCGCGGAGTCACGAAGATGGACGAACAATCTAGTCCTGAAAACCACTCGAATCCAGTGTCACAATCATCATCAAGGCATCGGCGCTGGATCCTTCCAATGACGGTTGCAGCGGTCGCCCTCATCGTGATTGCGTTTTCCGCGTGGCTCTTGTGGCCGAAACAAGCCGGCAAGCCCGTGCCCGCACCGCGCTCGGTTTCGTTTGGAGAATCTCCACAGCCCGCAACAACCGCAGATCAGAAACTGACGCTGACTCCTGAGCAAATGCGGACCGTGCAGTTGAAGATCGAAAGTGCTGGCGAGCAACCGTTGTCCGAGTCCGCTGGGCAAATGGCAACCGGTGTGGTCCAGGCAAATACATACAAGGAGACGCCGGTTGTCTCTCTGGTGGGCGGAATAGTGCGGAGCGTCGGTGCCGAGCTGGGCCAGAACCTCAGGCGAGGTCAAAGAGTTGCCGTCGTTTTCAGCAACGAATTGGCTGACGCACAGTCGCGTTATCTCACAGCCATCGCGGCGCTTGACGAACATCACCGGCACCATCTGCGTACGATTAAGCTCGTTGAAATAGGCGCAGCGAGCCGTCAGGACCTGGAGGTGGCCACTTCACAATATCGCGAGGCCGAATCAAACCTCGCGAACCTGCGACAGAAGTTGCTCCTGCTGGGAATGACCGCCCAGCGCATCGACTCGCTGAATTCCACTTCCCAGATCAGTTCCGAATTCACCGTGCCATCGCCATCCTCAGGTACCGTGACCAGCCGCACAGTGAATCCCGGCGAAGTAATTGAAGCCAACAAAGAGCTCATGCGTATAACCGATCTCTCGACAGTCTGGGTCGTCGGACAGGTTTATGAAAAGGATCTCGCGACGGTTCGCGTGGGCAGCGGTGCCAGCGTCAGCTCAGATGCTTATCCCGGTCGCTTGTTTCGCGGTCGCGTCTCGTACGTCGACCCGAAGATTGATCCAGCGACACGTACGGCCCAGGTCCGAATCGAACTGAACAATCCCGGACAGATGTTCAAAATAGGCATGTACGTGAATGTTGCCTTCGGAGCGTTAGGAATTGCAGAAAAAACCATGCCCGCAGTTCCCAAAAGCGCCGTTCAAAGCATCGGCAACCAGCAGTTTGTTTTTATCGCCACAGACAAACCAAATGAATTCGTCATGCGGCCGGTTCGACTTGGGACGGAAAGCAACGGCTTCTATCCGGTGCTCGAAGGTCTGAACGCCGGTGATCGCGTCGTTACGGATGGCAGCTTTCTGCTGCGCGCCGAATGGCTGAAGCTGCATCCCGCACAATAGTTATTTCGTTGCGGCCCGTGTTCATGAAGACTTCCGCTTAAACGATCCTGGAGTGGTCGCGATAAGCACAGTTAACATCGATTTAAGTTCGAGTTCACTTCAACGTAATCGCCTTCCTGTAGCTTCTTTCCTTACACCGCAATTCCGAACAGTTTTGAAACGCCTGGCTGTTCCCAATTACCAGTCTATTTAGCTTCGTGTACCGATAAGTGTTCCTGTTCGCCAAACAAAATGGAATTCGCTGATTTCGGAAAACGACCAGACCGCTCAAACCGAAACCAAGGAGACTTATATGCTCAAGAGATCGCTAAACAGATTTCTAATTAACCCCGTGGCGATTGTGATTGTGCTGTTGTTGTCAGGAGTTGCGCTGGCACAAAGTGACACCGGAAAAATTTCCGGCAACGTGAAAGATCAAAACGGTGCGATCATGCCCGGAGCTAATGTCACCGTCGCGAACGAAAAGACCGGCGAAGAGCGCAGCGCCAGGGCCAACGACGACGGTTATTTTGTCGTACCGGCGCTGAAGGCATCGACCTATCGCATAGTTGGCGAGGTCACCGGCATGAGCGGCAAGATTGATCATGCCGAGTTGAGTGTGGGCCAGGTACTGGAAGTTACTCTGGCGATGTCGGCCTCGGGTGTTCAGGCTACCGTGAATGTCGTCAGCGGTGAAGAGACGCTCGCGAATACCGGATCGGCGGCAATGGGCGCTAACGTCATCCCGCGAGAAGTTCAGGGCTTGCCTTTGAACGGAAGGCAGTTATCCCAACTTTATTTGCAGGCGCCGGGATCGGTTAACAGCGGATCAGGAACATACGGTGATATTAGATTCTCAGGCCGCGCGGTTGAGCAAAACGAAATTCGTTACGATGGAATTGAAGGGACCGCGATCATCGATACTTCGCCGGGCAATCTGAACGGCGAAGTTCCGACGCCATTCCGTCTGCAATCTTCGCTCGAGAACGTGCAGGAGTTTCGGGTTGATTCGAATAACTACCCGGCAGAGTTTGGGACCGGAACCGGTGGACAAATCAGCGTCGTCACGAAATCGGGCGGTAAAGATTTTCACGGCTCAGTATTTGAGTACCTGCGCAACGATGCTCTGGATGCGGCGAACTTTTTTGACAACGTCATCGGCACCAAGAGTAAGCTCCGCCTCAACCAGTTCGGCGGATCGGTCAGCGGTCCGATAAAGCGGGGCAAAGCATTTTTCTTTTTCTCGTATGAAGGGTACCGCTTGCGCGGTGGCGTCAATGCCATCGAAGCCGTGCCCGGCGAGGCTGCGCGCATTTGTCCCGGCGGTTTTATTCTGGGGACTACCACGCCGTGCAGCGCAGCAACGACCGCATTGATTCCGGCTTTTCGCGCGCCTGACGTAACGGTGCTGCGAGTGGGTCCGGACCTTTTCGATACGGTGCAGCGACAGGCAACGAATATCGTCAACGAGGCTTCAGTATCCCTGCGTCTGGATTTCAAGTTCAATCAAACGCATACCGCGTACTTCAGGTTCTTCCGCGATCAGGGAAACAACGATCAGCCTGAAGGAGTCACCGGCCGCCGCGTCTTAATTCGCAGTGTGCCGCAAAATGGAATATTCGCAATACAGTCCACCCTCACCCCATCTTTAGTGAACGAGTTCAAGGTCGGCTATAACGGCGCGTTATCGCGTATCAACGGCGTCGCACCGAATTTTGCCGGCGTTGACCTCTCGAGCCTGTCGCTGAACATCGCCGGCAGCGTCGCCGGCTTTGCGCTTCCGGGTCAGGGAGCAAACGCCGGCGTCGCAGTTCCGGGGGGATTGGTGCGCGCGAACAGCGCGACCAACGGCAGAGCTCAACCCTACACCCCCTACACTCTCTCGTTCATCGATAGTGTTAATTGGACGCGCGGCACGCACTCGGCGAAGTTTGGCGGTGAAGTGCGGCTGGTAAGGATGTGGACGGATCGACTCGGCGGCACTACCTACACCTGGTCGAGCATCAACAACTTCCTTTCCAACTCGTTACAGTCGACGCAGTTTCTCGGCGATCTGTCCGCGCCATCGCCTTTCTTCAATAATTCAACCGGCGAAGCTCAGCCACGGCAGACGTATTACATCGCTTACGCGCAGGATGAGTGGAAGATTAAGCCCAACCTGACGATGAATTATGGATTGCGGTACGAGTACTACACGCCACTGGACGAGAAGGACAACCGGCAGATTTTCTTTGACATCATCACCGGCGTCCTGCGCGATCCTTCCACTACTCCGTTCCGGTCTTCGAAGAGCAATTTTGGGCCACGCATTGGACTCACCTGGTCACCGAATCCAGGTGGCACTGGTTTCTTTGGCGGAGGCAATACGGTCTTGCGCGGAGGCTTTGGCGTGTACTACGGACCCGGGCAAACGGAGGATCAGATTCAGCAAATCGAGTCGAATCGAATCAGCTCGACCGTAAGTGGCGGAACTTACCCGCAGGACACTAACGCGATCATTGCCAACTTCATCAATAATCCCAACAACCGTTCGTTCCAGCCGCGCGCTTATTCACCCGACTACAAAATTCCCGAGAAGATTTATCAATACACGGTCTCGGTCCAGCAGGAACTGCCTTACAAGCTGGTTTTCACCGGCGCGTTTGTCGGCGCGTCAGGAAGAAATTTGTTCCTGCGCAGCATAGCCAATCGCATCCTGCCCGGACAGACAACTATCCTCGACGGCACTACTTTGCCGGCCAGCTTTGGCGTCGTAAACCGGACCAACGCGGCCGGACAGGTAATCGCGGTGAATACGATCCGAGAATTCTCGATCGTCTCAGGCACTACCTCGGTCCAGAATCCATACGCGGAGGTTGACGACAAGACCAGCGGCGGTCATGACAGTTATCGGGCCTTACAACTGACTCTGACTCGACGCTTCGGCGAGGGAGTAACCTTGAATGGACAGTATTCATTCGGACGAAGCTTTGGCAACACGGCTGGCTCGAACGAGGCCCGCACTTCCGCCAACAACGCCCGAGTGCTCGCCGACTTTGACTACGACAACGGCTATAACAACTTTGACGTGCGTCACACTTTCAACTTCAGTGCTGTGTATGATCTGCCGTTTGGTAAGAACAAGAATCATGATCTGGGCACCCTGGGGAATGCACTTCTGGGCGATTGGCAAATCGGCGCCATCGCTACTGCGCGGTCCGGCTTGCCGCTGGAAATCGGAATCGTTCGTCCCGACGTCGTGATCCAATGCGCCGTTGCCGGTGGTTGTGTGGTGCCCACCGGCGCTGGCGGTGCGACTACGACGTTCGCAAATGGTTTTGTGGCGCAGCTGCCGGGCACGATTAATACCGCCAATCCGCTGCCGCCAGGTTTCATCGCGGTCGTGAATACACCGAGCGGTGGTGCTTCGCGCAACGTGCGCCGGCCGGATTTCGTTCCGGGTGTAAATCCGTACCTGAACAATGACCGCCTGATTCTGAATCCGGCTGCGTTCACCACTCCGGCGCCGGGAACGTTCGGCAATGTTCCCCGCAATGCTCTTCGTGGGCCGAACTTTCGGCAATTCGATCTTATCTTCAACAAGAAATTCCGATTCAACGAGACGACTAACCTGGAATTCAGGACCGAGGTGTTCAACCTCTTCAATCATCCGAACTTCGATATTCCGGGTTCTCGTTTGAATCTGGCCCTGCCGACTGTAAGCCTGGCCGGTGGGATCT
>DATISD010000233.1:0-12014 GCA_035469005.1 Pyrinomonadaceae bacterium
AAGCAGCAAAGTTTTTGGGAAGGCACGCGAAGAAAGGAGCACGTCCTTTTGACATTATCTTTTTCGATCCGCCTTATGCAGCGGATTATGAATCTGTTTTGAGTTACGTGGGCGAGCAAGCCGCCGTCCTATTAATTGAAGACGGCCTGGTTGTTGTTGAGCATCAGAAGAAAATAGAATTAGCAGAAGAGTTCGGCGCGCTTGAGCGTTATCGATTGCTGAGGCAGGGCGATTCGTGTCTGAGCTTTTATCGACTTTGTCAGTAGTCATTGGTCAGTTGTCAGTAGTTGGGTTGGCGAAGTATGGTGATACAGCAAGAGTGAAAGCAACTGACAACCGACAACGAACTACTGACTTTACAAAATGCTGGTACTCGGAATCGAAACTTCCTGCGATGAAACAGCGGCGGCGGTAGTGCGCGACGGCCGCGAAATTGTTTCATCCGTTATCGCTTCTCAGATTAAAACGCATGAAAGATTTGGCGGCGTAGTGCCAGAGCTGGCTTCGCGTGAACATCTCGACAAGATTGTGCCCATCGTCGAAGAGGCCTTCGTGCGCGCAAAGGTCACAAAGAACGAAATCGATGGAATTGCGGTTACGATCGGTCCGGGCCTGGTTGGCTCGTTACTCGTTGGGGTTTCGTACGCGAAGGCGATGGCTTTTGCCCTGAGCAAGCCTTTGGTAGGCGTGAATCACATTGAAGGCCATATCTATTCCGTCTGTTTTGAGAACCCGCCTGTCGAACACCCGGCCTTGGCTTTGATTGTCTCCGGCGGGCACACCAATCTTTTTTTCGTTCCTGAACCCGGCAAGTACAAGGTCGTGGGCCGCACACGCGACGATGCTGCAGGGGAAGCGTTCGACAAGGTCGCCAAGATGCTGGGGCTCGGCTATCCGGGTGGCCCCATAATTGAAAAGTTAGCGAGGGAAGGAGACCCACACGCGGTCAGGTTTGCGCTGCCGCGCATGGGTGATAATCGTCCGGATTTCAGTTTCAGCGGACTGAAGACCGCGGTCACAAAACACGTGCGTGAATCAGGCTTGCGGCCGATGCAAAACGGCGGCGAGCCTTCGCAGGAAATTAAAGACCTGGCAGCAAGCTTTCAATTCACAGTCGTTCGTTCCCTGGTGACGACCATGGAACGCGTGGCGAAAGAATATCATCCGAAGACTTTGATTGTTGCCGGCGGCGTGGCGTGCAATGGCGCTTTGCGCGAAGCCTCGCGCGAGGCGGCACAAGCTTTGGGAATGCCAGTTTATTTTCCTTCGCCGCACCTCTCAACCGACAATGCAGCCATGATCGCCGCCGCGGGAACTGTGAAATTACAAGCCGGCGAGCGTGCTGGTTGGAACTTGAACGCCGACGTGATGTTGCGACTGCAAAATATTGAGGTTGAGGACGAGGAGTTGCGAAAACGAGTGAGATATCGGTTGTGACTGATGCAAGCGGCACCGCCGTCCCGCCCGTGAAATCACGCGCAAGATGCACGTGCCACGAGATTCATTGGCGCAAGTCCCGCCCTCGTTCGCGTTCTAACCCTGGAGTGAAAGATCTGCATGAACGATCTGGAGAATGGCGTTGTTGAAGGCGATTACAATATTGACCCTGTCCGCTTTAGCAATCGGGTTTAGCGCCGCGCCCGCACGTCGAGGGCATCAAAACCAGAATTACCAAACAGTTGTGGCAACTCAGAAGGAAGAACCAGCTGATCTCAAAACTCTGGCCGAAGGCTCTCACTCTTCAATTACGGATCAATTTGTGGCGGTAATCCGAGACGATGAGACTTATACGAAGCTTCGCAAAATGCAAGCCAGCCTCCCACAACTCGAAGCCGATTTCTTTCGGCTGCATACCGTCGTAGCGGCCTTCCTCGGAAGACGCAACACCGGTGGTTATAGCGTCGAAATAAGTCGTGGTGAGAACGGTAAAATCCGCGTTGCGGAAAAAACGCCCGCCAAACGCGCGATGACCATCCAAGTACTTACGTCACCCTTCAAGATTGTTTCGATCGCGTCGAAAAAGTCTACGGCGGTCGAACTTTCGATTGGGCAGACATTTCAACAGCGAGCGCAACACTATCGAATCAGCAGCGGGACTTTCAGCATGTCGGGCGGCTTCACCGGCCGCACTGAATCATTTCAGTTGAGGGGAAAGCTACAGGTCACCCGTCTCGGTGATCTGATTACAATCGGATTTGCGGTCGTGAGTAGCGGCGGCGCGCGCGAGCGATCCCTAAGAGACTTCGCGACGGGCGTGATCAAGGATGGCCTGATCACCATCGAGCGGCTTAGTCACGGGTCAATGCTCGATCCGCCCAGCGCAGAATTGCAGGTGAGCGGAAGATTTCCCGAGAAGAACAAATTGGTCCTGGAGATAGCCTCGAAGCCGTTTAATGTACCTGAGAATTACAACGGCCGGGGATCGATCGAGGCAGAGCTGGTTGCGGCTTCGGCAAACTGATGTCAAAGCGACTGGAGCGCAAAGCGTCCTCGCTTGCGGTTACTCTGGCGACCGGGACGGTCGCGCTCCAGTCATCGCTGCTAAGTCGCGGACTCTTTTATAGTCTCGCCCACACGAATCACACCTTCAGTCAAAATTTGGGCGCGCAAACCGCCGCGATGAATCAATCCCGGCAAAACTTTGGGATGCGAGAGCCGTTGTAAGGTCGCGCAAGGCTCGCAGAGTTGGATGCCACGAGCTTTGACTTCGCCGATCCAGAATTCCTTGCCCACCAAATGATTTAAAGGCACGCCGCGCGTGACGACATTGCGCCGAGTGCCGCTGAGATCGAAGTCGATCTTAAATTCGGACCGCAGAGCTTCGATCGCTTCAGCTTCGACCAGGGTGAGCTCACGCCTCGGGTCAGGCTTCGAGTAATCGAAATAGCGATCGCCTTCGAGACCGCGGCCGGGAATGGCGCGCACTTCGTTAACCGACTGGATCGGGCCCTCCTCGAAGGGCGTGATGTTGATTAAAACTACGGTGCCTTCGAACATTTAAAGATCCTTTTGGAATGCGCCGGCAGAGCAAAGCGGCACTTTGGTTGGTTTGGAACTCCAAGACTAAATCGACGCCGCAATCGCTTCGTCGAAAATCTCGAGCGCCACGTCGACATTTTCGCGGCTTAGAATCAACGGCGGTGACCAGCGAATCGAATTGGCCCCACAGCCCAGCAGGATCAGGCCACGCTGGAAACTCGCCATTTCAACTCGGTCACGCAGTTCGGGATCGGGTTGCTTTGATGAGCGATCCTTGATGAATTCGACTCCCAACATCAAGCCCATGCCCCGAACGTCGCCGATGCAATCGTACTTGCCCTTTAATTTTTCCAAGCCGCGTTTGAGATATTCACCAACCCCCGCGCTGTTCGCGATCAGTTCCCGTTCCAGTAACTCAATCGTCTTCAAAGCGGCAGCAATGGCCACCGGGTTCCCGCCGAAAGTTGAGGCATGCGCGCCCGGTTTCCAATCCATCAAGTCAGCGCGCGAGACGCAGGCGCCGAGCGGCAGACCTGACGCGATGCCTTTCGCGATGCATACGATGTCAGCTTTCACGCCATAATGTTCAAGCGCGAACATCTTTCCCGTGCGGCCCATGCCGCTTTGCACTTCATCGACAATCAGTAAAATGCCGTGCTTGTCACAAATCCGGCGCAGCTCTTTCAGAAAACCGGCGGGCGAAGGCACATAGCCGCCCTCACCTTGTATGGGTTCGACTACAATCGCCGCAACTTCTTCTGCGGGAGTCGTCGTTTTGAAAAGTCGATTCTCGATCCAATTGACCGCGCCCCGGACCACCCCGCCGTCGCCGCAATCATCGGCGCTGAACGGGTTGCGATACTCATTCGGATAAGGCATGTGCACGACGTCGAGCACCTGGCGCTTAAAGCCCAAACGCTGTGCCACTTTCGATGAGGTTAGCGAGAGGGAACCCAACGTCCGTCCGTGAAAACTGCCAAAGAACGAGATGAATTTTTCACGACCTGTCGCGTGCATCGCCAGCTTCAAGGCGGTCTCTACGGCTTCTGTGCCGCTGTTGGCGAAATGAGTGCGCGTCGGTCTCTTTACGGGAACGATTTCGTCAAGTTTCTTCGCCAATTCCGGCATGATTGAGTAGTAGTAGTCAGTGCCGCACATGTGAATTAGTTGCGCGGCCTGGTCCTGGATCGCACGCACGACTTCAGGATGGCAATGACCCGTCGCGCACACGGCTACACCCGCGTTGCAGTCGAGAAAAATATTGCCATCGACATCTTCGACCCAGACGCCTTCCCCGCGCTCGGCGACCAACTTGAAATCCGGCCGGGGATAAGCTGGATTGACGAATTTCGCGTCGGCTTCGACAATCGCGCGTCCCTTGGGACCTGGTAGCTCTGTCTTGATTTCTGGTCTCTTTAAAAGAGTGGCTGTGCTCATCATTCTTGTGCTCCTGGGTTTGAAAAACTTAAAAAGAAACGCTGAAATTCAGCGCCGAATGCGAAGCAGTGTCTGATGAAGGAATTGTTAGTCCGCGAAGAGATTCGCGCGACTGACGACGGGCAGTGAATGTAATTCGCGACGATCCGTCATGGCTTTGAAGCGGCTAGATAATAGCACTGAGAACCATCCAAAGCGAGGGTTGTAACGCAAGCTGTCAGCTTGCGAACGGGAGCGCAAACTAACAGTTTGCGCTACAGTGCTAAGCCGAGTACCACAGAACTGCGAAGAAGTGACAAATGGTGCCGGCGATCACCATTAGGTGCCAGGCAAAGTGGGCATATCGAACTCGATGCGCCGCGAAGAAAGCGACTCCGCCCGTGTAGGCAATGCCGCCGCCCAGGATCCAGGCGAGCCCTGGCAGCGGGACTTTTTGCAAAACCTCGGGCGCGGCGATTACTACCAACCAACCCATCGTGAGGTACAGACCGACCGAAACCCAAATGTAGCGCGTGCCGAAAACTGCTTTCATGGCTAGCCCTACCGCCGCCAATCCCCAAACCAGCCCAAGGATGGTCCAGCCCCACGGCCCGCGCAACACACCCAAAGTAAATGGAGTGTAGGTCCCGGCGATGAGAATGAAGATGGCGCTATGATCCATCAGGCGAAAGAATCGCTTGGCGCCGTCATGAGTCAGAGCGTGATAGAGGGTCGAAGCCAGATAGAGCGAAATCATCGAGACAGCAAAAATGCTGACGCCCACCATGTTCCAGGCGTTTCCGTAACGAGTTGCAACGATGATGAGAATTGGTGTGGCGGCAATGGCCAGGGCCAACCCCGCTCCGTGGCTGAGGCTGTTAGCTATCTCTTCTCCGACTGTTGGCTTGTGTTCGAGATTGTCGCGTGCTTCCGGCATATATTGAGACATTGTACATGATTGTGGGGAATCGACTAACAGGAATTTTGGGATCGCGACGGAACTGGCGCGCGACCGTCTCGGTCGCCAACCTTTGCAAGCGAAGACGCTTGCGCTCCAGTCGCACTGTCAACTGTGTGAGCTTCGAGAGAAAGAGAGCGGCAGGAGCTTCTCCATCCTAAACAGCGGCGTGCCGAACAACGCCTGGGGTTTTTCGTCGATTCGATGAAAACCAAAACGCTCGTAGAGCCGAATGGCGCGCGTCAGAAATGGAGTCGTGCTAAGAAACAAGCGCCAGATTCCGTGACGGACCGCAAAGTCCTCAACGTCAGTTAGTAACTGATCACCGATATGCTGTCCCCGGTTCGACGGACGGACAGCCATACCGCGAATGTAGAGCGATTCGCCTTTGGTAACGATCGCCACAGTGCCGACGATAGTCCCGTTCATCGTTGCGACCAACACAGGTCCTTCGCGCATGCGATCAAGTATTTCAGCTTCAGAAATCGCCGTCGCTGAAAACCCTTCGACTGTATACAAAGATTTGTACTCAACGAATGATTCGTATAGTAACGAGACAATATCTGGAGCATCTTCCGTTCCGGCTCTCCTGATGACAATTGCCGGGATGCTGGGTTGGCCTTCAGGCATAGTGCAATTCTCACTCAATACTATGGCAATTTGCTGACATTCCAAATCGCAGGCGACGCTGCGATCAGAACTTGCGTCGTAAATAACACTCTCTTCCCGGCATGACTCTTCCCAACAACTCGATAAAGATGTTCAGGAGGCTTTATGAACAGAATTAGACTTTGGCCGCACGGCGTGCTGATTGTTTTGGGCGTTGCGGTCGCGGCGGGTATTGCCGCCGCATTGTGGTTCAAATACGAACGCTCAGCACAAGCCAGCGGCCTGCCAAATGCAGCGCGCATTGAACGCGTCGATGGAGAGGTCGGTGTAAACCGAAGTTTGGATAGCCAAACAAACTCGCAATGGATCGAAGCACGGGCCAATACGCCGGTCAGTGTTGGCGATCGTATCTATACAAAAGAGAATTCGCGGACGGAAATCGCTTTTACGGGACGAAATGCCGCGACTATCGATGCCAACACCTCGCTCGACATCCTGGATTTGTCGAGGGATCGAACGCAGGTCGCTCTTCGTACGGGCTCGGCCCTCTTTGACGTCGGCGCGATTTCTTCAGGGCAATTATTTGAAGTCGCAACACCCTGCGGGGCGGTCGATCTAAACGAGGCCGGCATTTATCAACTGGTCATCGAGCCGAACGGCAACGCCACGGCAACCGCCTTCAGTGGAAGCGCGCAAGTCGTGGGACAGGCAGGAAGCGGAACCATTCATAAAGGCGAAGTGCTTAATGTCCCTTGTCAGGATGGGCAGTCCGCCACGATCTCGCGGGTGAACTACGATCAAGCAGGAACCTATCTGGATAATCACTTCCGCTATCGCTACCCGCGAAATTACGACGGTCGTTATCGCAGTTACTATACGTATCTTGACGATCCTTATTATTACGATCCGTATCGGCGCTACAACAGTTACAACTATGTTTCGGACTATATTCCCGGGCTTTACGATCTCGATGATTATGGAGACTGGAGTTACGTCAACGACTATGGCTACTGCTGGCATCCACGGGTCGAAACCGGTTGGGCGCCGTATCAATCCGGTTATTGGGAAATGGATTATCCGTACGGCCTGACCTGGGTTTCAACTGAGCCGTGGGGTTACGCGCCCTACCATTATGGCCGTTGGGCGTATGCATCAAACGAATGGTTCTGGGTGCCGGAATCGACCACGATTTATCCGACTTACTCACCGGCGCTGACGGCATTCATTCCGCTCGGTGGATCGAGTGTGGCATGGTTGGCGTTAGGTCCGGGAGATCCATATGTGACGCGTTACTACGATCCGTACTGGCAGCCGGTTTATTTGACGAGTCCTACCGTCACTGAGCAGTTCGTCAATCTCAACGTGCCAGGCGCGGTGACGGTGATACCTGCGCAGGACTTCGGCCAGGTAATCGATCGGAGAGACATCATTCAAGTTGATCCGCAAACGATCACACAGGTTCGGCCGGTGCTTGACCCGTTGAGTGTTAATCAGTTTCGGCAGGTTGCGCTCGACACGCGACGCGGCGAACGCCGTTTCGACATGTCTCAAGCCGTAGCGCAAAGACTAAACAGTACGACAGTCGTTGCCGCGAACGCGCCGGCAGCGCCGGCGTTTAAGCGAGACCTGGCCAGCGCTTTACGCGTGCAGCCGCTTTCGGGACGAGACAAACGGAAGGAACTGCAACTCAGGGATGAACGAACGGCGACGGTCCAGCAAGCACAGCCGCAGGCGCCAAATATTGCCGCGGAGCAAGCGCGCGAGCGACAGATGGCGAACCTCGCTCGACAGGCAGCCCGAGGTGATCGTGGCGCACGGCAACAGATACAGGAGTTGCGCGGTCAGCAAATGCAACAGGCGCAAGTCCAAGGCGTGGCGAATCAACAATCTCGGGGCGATCGCGTCGGCCAGCCAATGCCGCAGGTTCAAAACCAGCGACAAGTGATGCGACAGCAAGAACAGGCTCAGCGGGAAGCTGCCCGGCAGCAAACGATTAATAATCAGCAGCTGCGAAGGGAAGCGCCGCGGGTTCAAAGCCAGCGTGAGGCGCGACCGCCGCAGATTCAGCGGAGCCAACCGCCGCCGATTCGTAATGCGCCGCAGTCGCAACCCGTGCGGCCGCAAACGCAACCCCAGCGAAGGCCAGAGGTACAGCTTCAGCGACAACAGAGTCCACCGCGAGTGATGTCTGCTCCGCGTTCGCAGCCAATGCCGCAACAGCAGCCGCGGCCGCAAATGGAAAGACGCGGACCACCCGCACAGATGCCTCAGCCGCAGGCCCAACCGCGGGCGCAGCAGCAGCCGCGAATTCAGCAGCAACCGCGAATTCAGCAGCAACCACCAATTCAGCAGCAGCAGCCGCGAACGCAGCAGCAGCCGCGCGTACAACAGCAAGCTCAACCACGGATGCAGCAGCAACCGCGAATGCAGCCTCAGGCCCAACCGCATCCGCAGCCGCAGGCGCCGCCCAAAGGTCAACCGGAGCAGTCCGGCAAACCGGCGGGTAAGCCACCGAAGAAGCCTTAGGCGATTAATGGGTGCAGGAGGAATGGCGAGCCGGCAAATGGTTGCCGGCTCGTCTTTGCTCGGTTGGTACGCACGCTTCCAGCGTGCAAACGGTACGCACGCTTCCAGCGTGCACCGCCGAGTCTACTTTCGGGTTAGTACTTTCGCGGTGAAAGATCCTTTAATCGTGCTCTCGCCCGCAATGAGATCGACATCGCCGGAGATGGACGACGCCGAGGCTGAAGTGATCTTGACTTCGCCGCTCAAGGTGCTGCGATCGAGCCAGACTTTGTTATCCGCGGCGCCTTTGCGGGATACAATCGCAACGTCTTCAACCTTCATGAACTTGTCGGCTTTCGCCGCGTAGGTTCCAGCTTTTGGCGGCGTCTTTTCGTTGCCGCCCTGCTCGCCCACCAGGCTGAAAACAACGCGCAACTGATCCTCAGAAGTCAGTGGCTTATCCAGAGTCATCGCGAAGTTTCCGGCGTCCAGATCATAACTTGCAACGTAAGTACGATAGCTGGGAGCGGTCGTTATCTTGCCGGCCGTGTCGGTAAATGTCTTGGTCACAGCGAAAGCGTAACTGGATTTGATCGCGAAATCCTTTTCACCTGTGGCCGCTGATTTTAGGTGCAGGCTGTTACCGCCCGCGCCTTTGCTACAACCAGCCAACGATAACGAGAGCGCGATAATAAATAGATATAGAAGAGAGACAACGCGCGAAGCGGAGCGGCGACGCTTGATGTATCGGGCCATAATTATTCTCCTAAGATTTATCACTGGAGCCCATTTGCAGATCGGATGAGGCGATCGCGCAGTGGCTTTGTACGGGATAACGACGTTCGAGTCAATGACGTAAGTTCAAAATGGAGGCCCGAAAGGGCCAACACTTCTTTCAGCCGTCCCAAGCGATTTAGTGTCGCACCTTCGGCGCTCGACCATTTTTATTTCGACTAACCACGGCCTCACGGCCGTGGCTATTCAATGACGGTCCTTCGGACCTTACAAGGCTAAATTTGACCGTCGGCGGCCGCCACGTTCGTGGATCGCCGATGATACCTTTCTTCGTGTTTACGACTTCCAACGTCAGCGGTCGAACTTCGATGAGCAAATAGTTCTTGTCACGATCCGGATAAAAAGTCTTCCAATCATCCTTCCAATGCCGCGCCTTCTCTTGCGCGTCATTTACCAGCCGCGCGGTTCCGTGAATTGTGACGTAGGCCTGGTTTTCACGATCAAAATAATAAAGGGTCACGCGTGGGTGGCGGCGAATTTCGGCAACTTTCCGGGTCAGGGGATTAGTGCCGAACCAGACGATCATTTTCTCGTCCGGCGCAAACGCATCCATCGTTCTTGCCTGTGCGCGGCCTGACCGGTCGACTGTGATCAGCGCGCAATAGCGGGTCGTCGTCATAATTTCGCGGGCCGCAGCGATCAGCTCGTCTCGCGACAACTGGCGCTGCTGACCGGAAACAGAAGTCGCCAATGCTCCGGAACAAACCAGCACGACGTTCACCCAGAGTTGGATTGAGAACTTTCTCAAACGCATCGAGACCTCTCCTTACACCGCGCGGGTTGCTGGTTCAGGCACGCACGGCAATTCGGGCTGAAGCGGACGGTTGTTCTTTTCGACTTCATATGAACAGCGAATTGATCGATTCGCGCGCCAGCGTGCTCGCTTGCATTAGCCTTAGCGACCGAGACGGTCGCGCCCCAGTCTTTTGCGAATCGGATGCGCTTCAGTATTGAAAATGACTTTGTCAAAGTCCAGTGTTCGCGGCGGTGCGAACAGCAGATAGAAATACTTGAAGGTTTCGGCGAAGAGAAAGCTTTGCATGGAATCGGACTTTTCTTTCGTCACGACATTTTTGAGCGCAGCGTAACCTGCGTCGGTGCGGCAGTATTTGACGAAGTCGCGCCACATGATCTCGCCCATTTGCTGATAATGACTGGCATCGAGCTTTGCAGCGGATTGCGCCCGGGACGGGCGCGTACCGGCGTAATGATAAAGATAATACGTAGACTCAACGATTTCAGGACGCAGAGGATAACCGGGGGAAACAACGTTCATTGTCTGATAATTTATTTCTTCAGGCTCGATGCCGTTTAGCGTCCACATTTTGTATGACGATTCCTGAAGCAGGCGCGCACTATTTAAATCGCCCGACAAAGCCAGTGCTGCCGGGAAGAAAGCGTCCAGCGCGCCATAAGTGGTATCTTTGCGTTTGCCTGTGTTCATGTCGGCATGACCATACCAAAGCTCAGACTTCATCCGCCCTTTGGTTTCATCACGCAAATATTGATTGATCGCCGCAATGCTGTCGTTCCACATCCGCCGGCAATCCTGATCATTGAACAGAATTGCGCACTTCAAAAGATATTCGTAATAACTGTCGATCGCCCCGCTGATATGACTGTCGGTGTTGGTCCATTGTCCGGTCTCGACATTTATCCACGTCCCGATCAGACCAATGGGCGAGCGTCGATTGTAGATTTCGACCAGCGCGCGTTTGGCTTTGTCGTAAAAGACGGATCGATTGGTCAACTTCGCGAGCGTGCCGAACTCGATTAGCAACGTTCCGGCTTCCGCTGGATTCGTCACATTCCCGCGCACTTTTCCGGTCCTGAGATTCACGTATCGGTAGGGCAGACCCGTTGGGGACTCGAAGACCGGCAACAACCTGTTTCCCAAATCCTCCGCCAGATTCAAGAGTCGCCTATCGCCGGTCATTTGATAACTCGAAAGCAAACCGCCGAGCAGCCGAATCGTGATCTCGAAATTCTGAACGTCAATGTCTTTGTCGAACGAGAGATTCCTGGCGATGTATTCGCGCGTCTTGTGTGCCTCGTCTTTCAAACCCATCAGGATCATCGTGTCGAGCGCATCAACCGGCGTCATCAACAACGGCTCGGCATACCAGTCGTGATAAGTCTTGCTCAACGGTCTTAAGTCGTCGTGCCCCCAGGCATATTTCTTGTAGCCGTCCCAGGCGTGCAAAAACTCTGCGCGGGCGCGTTTCTCAAGCTCGGCGCGTTTCTGTTGCGCGAACGCAGGCGTTGTCGTTAAGAGCACGAGAGTTAACGCGACAACCCGAGGTGCTACGGTTTTGAGGCGATTCCTAAGCGATACGAGTTTCATTCTATCTTCCGCCAGGAGACTGTCTGATCCGCTCGCTACCACCACCCCACACGGGCTGCCCGCGTGGGGGACCCGGTCCGCTAGCGGTCGGTAACGATCATTCCGCTCGCACGCAGACATGCGTCGCCGGAAAAGGTTGTGAATTTTCAGATCGAGAAATCCAGACGACGAGTGTGTAGATGCCCGGCTGTTTCCTGCTTAACTCAATCGGCACGCGAAAGCTACCCGGGCGGGGAATTTCGATGGTTCCTGTAGTTCCGTCATCATAAACCTTGTTCGCAGGCAATTTTACGTAAAGGGTCGTAGGGTTCTCAGGCAAACTGTACGGTCGCGGTATTTCCAGCCAGCTCCTTCGCGCGGGAGTCGGCGGAGGCTCGTAGTAAACGTCTACACCCTCGATCGAATATC
>DATISD010000234.1:0-2115 GCA_035469005.1 Pyrinomonadaceae bacterium
TATGAAATTCAGTACCCGGCGCGTAGTGCGCTCTTGATTCTTCGCGCCTGAGAAAGTCACAAATGTTCGGGGCGGGCAGACCTTTGTACGTAGCGAGGCCGTCCTCGATCGTATGGCTAAGGTCGATGAGTCTCACCACTCATTTCTCACAACGGAATATTCCCATGCTTCTTTGGCGGGTTCTGATGGTGATTGTGCTTTAAAATTTGAGAGAGAGGTAAATCCACCCTGCGATCAGAGCGCGTTTCAAGCTGCGCTAAGCCTCACTTTCTCGACATCTCTGAGATTCACGCGCTGCTTTGCCTGCCACAAGTCATGGTTGTACTGCATGGCCAGCCAACTCTCCGGCGAACGGCCGAGACCTTTTGAGAGCCGAAGCGCCATCTCCGGGGTAATACTGCTCTTACTTGTCAGGACGCGATGCAGCGTGGACGCAGCCACACCTAGTTTGCTAGCCAACTCACGGGCACTAAGGTTGTTTGGCTTGAGATAAACCTCAGTAATGAATTCACCGGGATGCGGCGGATTGTGCATGGCCATTAGTGGTAATCCTCATAATCCAGCGCGTAAGCGTGTCCTTTTTCAAAACCGAACGTCAAACGCCAATTTCCATTTACCCATACCGACCACCGATCGCGCTCTGCACCCTTCAGACGGGTGAAGACGAAACCCTGGAACATTCATGTCTTCAGTCGACTGGGCCGTATCAAGAGCCGCTAACAGCATGCGTAATCGTTTGGTGTGGCGCGGCTGAATGCCGGTTACGATTCCCAACTCAAAGAACCTTTTCAGCCCTTTGTGCCGGAACGATTGAATCACGGCAGCATCTTAACGCGTTGCGCGGTACGCAACAAGAACTGGCGGGGGCGACTATTCACCAAACATCACAGCGGAATATTCCCATGCTTCTTCGGCGGGTTGTGATCGCGCTTGTTTTCGAGCAAGGCGAGCGCGCGGATCAGTTTCGGTCTGGTTTGCGCAGGTTCAATTACCTCATCAATGAAGCCACGTTCAGCGGCTATATAAGGATTGGCAAACTTTTCTTCAAACTCATTCACCCGAGATCGGCGCGCCGACTCTTTATCTCCCGCTTCAGCGATTTCGCGTCGATACAAAATGTCAACAGCTCCCTGTGACCCCATCACCGCAATCTCGGCCGACGGCCAGGCGAAGTTGATGTCGGTGCGAATGTGCTTCGACCCCATCACGCAATACGCACCGCCGTAAGCCTTGCGCGTAATGACTGTGACCTTCGGCACGGTCGCTTCGGCGAAGGCGAAGAGTAGTTTGGCGCCGTGTTTGATGATGCCGCCGTGCTCCTGCGCAATGCCGGGCAAAAATCCGGGCACGTCTTCAAACGTCACAATCGGAATGTTGAAGCAGTCGCAGAAGCGTACGAAACGCGCGCCTTTGATCGAGCTGTCAATGTCGAGCACGCCGGCGAGGTAAGCTGGCTGATTTGCGACGACGCCAACTGGTCTTCCATCCAAACGCGTAAAACCCACCACAATATTCGGGGCGTAATCCCGGTGCACCTCAAAGAAGTAACCATCATCCACAACCAAATCGATAACTTCGCGAATGTCGTAAGGCTGGTTCGAGGCTTCGGGCACAATCGAATTCAGTTTTGTTTCAGTCCGTTCAGCTGAATCGGTCGAAGTCAGGCGCGGAGCATCGTCAAGATTGTTCGACGGAATGAACGACAGCAGTTCACGCACCATGCGCAGCGCTTGCTCGTCCGAATCGGCCGCGAAGTGCGCGACGCCTGATTTGCGATTGTGCGTGGCCGCGCCGCCGAGTTCTTCCTTGGTTACATCCTCGTGCGTCACCGTCTTAATCACGTCGGGCCCGGTAATGAACATGTAAGACGTGTCGTTGACCATGATGTTGAAGTCGGTGATCGCCGGACTGTAAACCGCGCCGCCGGCGCACGGGCCCATGATGCAACTGATTTGCGGCACGACCCCGCTGGCGAGAGTGTTGCGCAGAAAAATGTCTGCGTATCCGCCCAGACTGACTACGCCTTCCTGTATGCGCGCGCCGCCGGAGTCGTTGAGGCCGATGATCGGCGCTCCGACTTTCATCGCCAGGTCCATCACTTTGCAAATTTTTTCC
>DATISD010000235.1:0-5060 GCA_035469005.1 Pyrinomonadaceae bacterium
TTTGATTGTTCCAAGAAAGTGCCTCAGCATGCTGCACCTCCTGTTTCGGAAACTGCTGCTCGACAATCGAAAGAAAACCTAAAGCACTCCTATGCCTAATTCATGCAACGTTTGTGCCCGCCGCAACTTGATCGAAGATGACGAAAACCAGCGAACTTCTCGAGGAAAGGCTTAGAGCAACGAGGAGGTCTGTGTGAGATTCCACATTAGCGGAATTATACGCGCAGGCTGAACCGCTAAGAAGATTCAAACATCGAAAGCGCGCTCTCTGATAACAAAGAAGTGTTGTAGAATGCGCCGGCTTTTTATCCTCGTTTTCGCCGGTACCTAATTGCCAATGTCGATCCGATCAAGACTACTCTTTACCTGGGCGTTGATCTGTCTGCTATCACCGGTAGCTCGCGCGCAGGAAAATTACGAGATTCAGGTCTACGGTTCCGAGACTATTCCGCGCGGTGTCACGATGATTGAGTTGCACAACAACTTCACCGCTAAAGGATCAAAGAAAACGGACGACGGCACGCTGCCGACAAATCACGCGTGGCACGAAACGATCGAGATAACCCATGGCTTCAATGACTGGTTTGAAACCGGATTCTACATTTTCATGAGCGCGCGCAATGGCAGTGGCTGGGATTTTGTCGGCACGCATATTCGTCCGCGCTTTCGCGTGCCGCCCAAATGGCATTGGCCAGTGGGAGTCAGTCTTTCGCAGGAGGTCGGTTACGTGCGGCGGCAGTTTTCCGAGGATGAATGGAGTTGGGAAATTCGCCCGATCGTCGACAAGGAAATGGGAAAGTGGTACCTGACCTTCAATCCGGTTCTGGAGCGGGCGCTGAGCGGGCCGGGCACCAAACGCGGTTTCGAATTCTCTCCGAATCTCAAGGTCTCTTATTCAGTCACGAAGAAAGTCGACGCCGGATTGGAATACTATGGCGGGCTGGGGCCGCTCAGTGGTTTCGATCCCAAACGTGACCAACAACATCAGATCTTTCCGGCCATCGATCTTAACGTATCGCCAAAGTGGGAATTCAATTTTGGTGTCGGAATTGGAATGACTCGCAGCACTGATCACCTCATCTTCAAAATGATCATCGGCAAGCGGTTTGAGTTCGGCAAAAAGAAACCGCAAACGCCGCCAGAGTGACACCTGATTCCGCCCATTGTTCGTGATATATTCGGCAGACAATAATGAACTCATGAGTTGAGGGTCATGACGTTTAGCGCCGGGCTTGTGCGGTTACTGCCGAACCGAACAGCGGCCCAAAGTGACATCTGTAAACGAGAATTTTGGGAATTAGAGATTGAAATGGACACTTATCGAAACTTCATTGGCGGCCAGTGGATCGAATCCAGCTCATCAAAGACCGTTAACAACATCAATCCTGCGAACAGCGACGACATTATAGGCTCAAATCGACAGGCAACACGTGAAGAAGCTCGCGCCGCAGTCGAAGCAGCAGCCGAGGCCTTTCACGGCTGGCGCTCAACGCCTGCACCGGCGCGCGGAAAGATCATCGCTAAAGCCGCGCGCCTGATGGACGAGGCGAAAGAAGAGCTTGCGACAATCCTGACCCATGAGGAGGGCAAGACGCTCTCTGAATCGCGCGGCGAGCTGCAGCGATCCATTAACGTCACTGAATTTTGTGCCGGCGAATCACGGCGCATGAACGGCGAGACGATCTTTTCTGAGCTGCCTTCGAATTTCGTCTATACGATTAAGCAGCCGCTGGGAGTTGTGGCCTGCGTGACTCCGTGGAATTTTCCCGTGGCGATTCCGACCTGGAAGATTGCGCCGGCTTTGGTCGCCGGCAACACCGTTGTTTTCAAGCCGGCAACGTTGACTCCCGGCACCGCCGTCCGGATTGTCGAAATATTTGAAGAAGCCGGTATTCCAGCCGGAGTCTTGAATTTGATTCTGGGATCAGGTTCGGACGCCGGTGATGAGATCATCAACCACCCGGCGGTGAAAGCGGTTTCGTTCACCGGATCGAACCCGGTCGGCATTCGCCTTTACGAACAGGTATCGCGACGCGGCGCAAAGTGCCAATGCGAAATGGGCGGCAAGAATCCAGTCGTGATTCTGGAAGACTGCGACATGGACCTGGCCGTGGAAAACACAGCGCAAGGCGCCTTCGGATCTTCAGGTCAACGTTGCACCGCGACCAGTCGCGCCGTCGTCGTCAATAAGATCGCTGACGAATTCGTGGAACGCGTTGCGAAGCGCGCCGAGTCAATGCGAATCGGTGACGGAATGGATCCTCAAACCGAGATGGGGCCGAGCGTTGACGAGAATCAGTTCAACACCGTGCTCGAATACCTGAACATCGGCCGCGAAGACGGCGCGACTCTGGTCTGCGGCGGCCAACGCGCGACGGGAAACGGGCGGGACAAAGGGTACTTCGTAAAGCCCACCGTCTTCGATCACGTGACGTCCGATATGCGCATTGCGCGAGAAGAGATTTTCGGACCAGTGCTATCCGTGATGCGTGTCAACGACTTCGACGAAGCGATGCAGGTTGCCAACGACACTGAGTTCGGATTGTCGTCATCAATCTTCACGAACGATGCGGCGCGCATCTTCCGATTCGTCGACGAAATCGAAACCGGCATGACCCACATCAATTCGCCAACCACCGGCGGTGAAGCGCATATTCCGTTCGGCGGAATAAAAGGCACGGGAATTGGGGACCGCGAACAAGGTTCGACGGCGCTGGATTTCTACACTGAATTGAAAGTCGTCTACGTTGATTACACCGGACGCAAGCGTGAAGGGAATTTGTATTAAGAACCAGACACAAAGTCATGACGACGTCCCAAAAAATTTTTTGAAATCCTGAGGTCGTTACTTTTGCAGTTGCCATCATTGTTGGCAATCCTGGGTTGCATCATTGCCGCGGCCATTCGCTGGAAGTGTCATCCCAGGGTTTCATTAAAGTACTTTGCCACAAATTGAAAGAGGCCCACATGAGCACCCCTGAACCACAAGCGAGTTCATCCGAAACCGTCCGTAAACACAAAGAATTTCTCTTTCCCGCGGTCGCGACTTATTACCAGGAGCCGCTGGCGCTGGTGAAAGGTGAGGGCTTCCACGTCTGGGATGATAAAGGCGACAAGTACCTGGATTGCTTCGGCGGCGTATTGACGGTTAGCGTGGGTCACGCCAACCCGAGGGTGAACCAAGCGATCACCAATCAGATTAATTCGATCACCCACACCTCGACGCTTTACTGCAATAAGCCACAATCAGATTTGGCTGAAAAGCTGGCGCAAATCACGCCTGGCCGTCTGAAGAAATCGTTCTTCACTAATAGTGGCACCGAAGCCGACGACACCGCTGTGCACGCCGCCAAGCTGGCGACCGGTCGTCATGAGATCGTTGTGCTGCGTCATGCTTACAGCGGACGTTCAGCGACTTCCCTATCGGCAATGGGCCACGCGCCGTGGCGGCCGCTGCCTGCGCAGGTCGCCGGTTTCGTCCATGCGCACGCGCCTTACTGTTATCGCTGCCCGTTCAAGCTCACTTATCCGGAATGCGGTCTCGCCTGCGCGAACGACATTGAAGAATTGATTATGACGACTACGACCGGCGAGATTGCCGCTTTCATGGCCGAACCGATTCTCGGTGTCGGCGGATTCATTGTGCCGCCTCCCGGATACTTTGAACGCGCAGTCGAAATCACGCGCAAGCACGGAGGATTGTTTATTGCCGACGAAGTGCAGACGGCCTGGGGACGCACGGGCGAAAAATGGTTCGGCATTGAGAATTGGAACGTCGAACCGGACATCATTACTTCAGCGAAGGGTCTGGCCAACGGCGTGCCAATCGGCATCACGATCGCGACGCCTGAAGTTGCGGACAAGTTCCCCGGACTAACTTTCTCGACCTTTGGCGGCAACCCTT
This sequence comes from Pyrinomonadaceae bacterium, assembly GCA_035469005.1. Taxonomy (GTDB): domain Bacteria; phylum Acidobacteriota; class Blastocatellia; order Pyrinomonadales; family Pyrinomonadaceae; genus UBA11740. Next base: position 3,905 of record DATISD010000235.1, read on the forward strand.
TGGCATGTACCGCGGCGCTGGCCGTGCTTAACGTCATCGAAGACGACGACCTGAAGCAAAACTCAGCAGTCGTTGGCGGCTACTTCTGTGAGAAGCTCGAAGGCTTAAAAGACAAGTATCCAGTCATCGGCGACGTGCGCGGCATGGGCTTGATGCAGGCGTTGGAACTGGTCAAAGATCGCGAGACCAAAGAGCCTGATCCGCAGACTGTTTTCAAGATCATGGAAGAAACGAAGAAGCATCGCGTGCTTGTCGGCAAGGGCGGCCTCTACGGAAATGTCATTCGCACGGGAATGATGCTGAATTCGACCAGGGATCATGTTGACGAATTGATCCTGGCGCTGGATAAGAGCTTTGCGGCGTTGAATTAGACTTGGTTCAGAAGGCTCCAGGTCTTAAGGCGACTCGGCTCTGCCGCCTGATGTGCGGAAAGGCCTCGCTTGGGGTAAAGTAGCCAGGTATTTCGCAGAGATTCGTAAATGCAGCCATGATGTTAGATCGTGGCTGCATTATTTTTTCCATTGACGTGTTTGGTAGAAAGGAACCACTGCTCCCAGATTCGTCGGCTCCGCCGGCTGATGTGCGGAAAGGCATGAGGCCTTCCTCCCGTTAGGGACGAGATGTTTATAGAAGCGAATTCTCTTCCTTCATTCCTCGCTCCGTTAGGAGCGAAATGTCCTGCAGCGGCTTTTTCACTTCAACGTTCATTTGGAGCAGTCTATGGCTAACACCTTCTCGCAGATCTACATTCAAACAGTCTTCGCGGTCGAAAATCGACAATCACTAATTCAGCCCGAGTTTAAAGAAGACCTCTACAAATACATCACTGGCATAGTCAGAAACCAGGGACAGAAGCTGATAGCAATTAATGGAATGCCGGACCACGTTCACATCCTCATCGGCTTGAAACCGGCGATGGCGTTGGCGGATTTGATTCGGGAGATCAAAGCTGACTCAACGAACTTCATCAACGAAGAACATTTTGTCCGCGGACGGTTTAATTGGCAGGAAGGCTACGGCGCGTTCTCTTATGGCCATTCCCAGCTAGATGCGATTATTCGATACATTCAGAAGCAAGAAAGACATCACCAGAAGCAGTCTTTCAGGAATGAATACATGACGCTCTTGCGCAAATTCGATATTGCGTTCGATGAGA
>DATISD010000236.1:0-4824 GCA_035469005.1 Pyrinomonadaceae bacterium
GAGTTCAAGCTTTAGCTTCCATTCCTTTATCAGCAGCCTAAAGGCCGAACTCTGAACTCGGACTGCCCAATCTCATAATTCGGTTGCGTTCGCCGTTTCTGTAACCGAGGTCTTTGCGGTGGCGTTGATAACTATGCGACCATGAATGAAACCAGACTCAAGCTTTGAAGTAGCCCGGTACGCACGCCTCTGGCGTGCAGCCTGGGGAAAAGAGCACACTGGAAGCGTGCGCACCTATAGGTCCTCCTGGGAATGCCGGCCGCATTAGGTGATCATTGGGCGGGCGAAGCCTGGATAGATCTCGATGGAAGAACACATTTCAAGAGAAGTCCCTCTGCCGGCCACGGGGCGTGAAGACTCCGCCCGCACGGTCGCGGCCCATCCCGTTCGAGTCGAGAATGTTCGCCGTCCGCGCAAGACGCGCGCGCGCATTGTTCAGATCGCCAGCCTGGTTATTCTGGTGGCATTGCTGGTTGTGCTTTGGAGATTCCTCGGCGACAAAGCGGCAGCGCCCGGGGCCGGACGCGGAGGCCGCGGCGGCGGAGAAGTCGTGCCGGTTGAAGTAGCTCCCGTCACTCAACAAGACGTCCCGATTCAAATCAAGGGCATTGGCAACGTTGAAGCCATGACCACGGTCGCGGTCCGTTCGCAGGTCGAAGGAACACTTCTCACCGTAGGCTTTGCGCCCGGGCAGGAAGTGAAGAAGGGACAGGTTCTGTTCACCATCGATCCGCGTCCCTTGCAGGCCCAACTCAGTCAGGCCGAAGCGAATCTCCTGAAAGCAATGGCCGCGGTCCGCCAGGGCAACGACATCGTGCAGCGCGACGAAGCCACCGCGGCAAATGACCGGGTCGCAGTCAATCGCGATCTGAAATTAGTCGAAGCCGGTGTGATTCCGCGCGAGCAATACGACAACGATTTAGCCAGGCTGCGCGCGAGCGAAGCCACCGTGCGTGCTGATCAGTCTTCGGTGGCGAACCTCCAGGCAGCGCAAAAGGCCGAAGACGCAAACGTGCAGAATGCGCGGGTGCAACTCAGCTATACGACGATTCGGGCGCCGATAAACGGAAAGACCGGAAACCTCGTCGTCACTCAGGGCAACCTGGTGCGTGCCAACGACACTACGCCGATGGTGACGATTACGACTTCGTCACCAATCTATGTGACGTTCTCAGTGCCGGAGCGCGACCTGGTTCGTATACGGCAAACGTCCGGTAAAGAGGTACTGACAGTGCAAGGCCAGATTCCCGGCGACGAATCGAATCCGGTGATGGGCAAACTGTCTTTGGTCGATAACACGGTGGATCCGGCAACGGGGACTGTTCGCTTGAAAGCAACTTTCACAAACGACGACCGGCGTTTGTATCCGGGACAGTTCGTTAACGTCGTATTGACGCTGGGAACGGCCAGTCAGGCGATCGTCGTTCCCTCGCAGGCGGTTCAGGTCGGACAAGACAAGTCGTTTGTTTATGTCGCCAAGGCGGATGGAACCGCCGAGATACGAACGGTCAAGACTGGCACAACCATCGATTCGATGACCGTGATTGAAGAAGGATTGAAACCTGGCGAGCAAGTTGTCACCGACGGTCAACTGCGGCTCGTGCCGGGATCGAAGATTCAGGCTAAAGGACAGGGACAAGGCGGGCGCGGGCAAGGCGGCGGTGGTCAGGGCGGACCTCCGGGCGTAGATCAAAATCAGGGCTCGGGCCAGGGTGGAACCGGTGGCGGTGGACGGCGCAGTCAATAAGTGTTTCGAGTTTCGAGTTTCAAGTTTCGAGTTGAAATCTCAGTGACATCACGCGACTCGAAACTCGAAACTCCAAAAACCGATAGCAATTTCCGAGTTCCCAGTTTCAAGTTTCGAGTTCAACTCTCAGTGAAATGAGGCGACTCGAAACTCGAAACTCGAAACCGATAGCAATGTCTGAGTTATTCATTCAGCGCCCGATCACGACCACACTCATCATGGCCGGTATCGTGCTGTTCGGCCTGATCGGTTATCGCGCGCTCCCGGTCAGTGACCTGCCTAACGTCGATTACCCGACCATTCAAGTCACTGCCGAACTTCCCGGCGCCAGTCCGGAAACGATGGCCTCGTCTGTCGCGACTCCGCTTGAGCGACAGTTCTCGACGATCGCGGGTCTTGCGACAGTCAGTTCGACGAGCACTCTCGGCAATACGCAAATCACTCTGCAATTCGATCTCAGCCGGAACATCGATGCGGCGGCACAGGATGTCCAGACGGCGATTGCCCAATCGTCGCGGCAATTGCCGCCGGGCATGCCGAATCAGCCCACGCTGAAAAAAGTAAATCCCGCCGACCAGCCGATTGTCTATTTGATGGTCAGCTCGCCGACACTGCCTTTGTCGAAAGTTAACGAGTACGCCGACACAACGCTGGCGCAGCGTCTGTCGACAATTAGCGGCGTGGCCCAGGTGCTGGTTACCGGCGAGCAAAAATACGCGGTGCGCGTGCAAGTCGACCCATCGGCGCTGGCGGCGCGCGGCATCGGCATCGATGACGTCGCGACGGCTTTGCAGCGCGGGAATACCAACCTTCCAGTCGGCACGCTCTACGGCATCCATCAGAACCTGACAGTGCAGGCAAACGGCCAGCTGACCAACGCCGAAGAATATCGCCAACTGATCGTTGCTTACCGCAACGGCGCACCGGTCGCGTTGCGAGACCTGGGCGACGTTGTCGATAGCGTCGAGAACAATCGTCTCGCCAGTCGCTACAACGGCCAGCAGGTGGTGACGTTGACGATTCAACGCCAGCCGGGAACAAACACAGTCGCGGTCGTCGATGCGATTCGGAATTTGCTACCGGCATTTCGCCAGCAACTGCCGGCCTCGATCAAGCTCGACGTTTTGTACGATCGTTCTGAATCGATCCGCGAATCCGTCAACGACGTACAATTCTCGCTGCTGTTGGCTATCGGTTTAGTCGTCCTCGTCATCTTTCTCTTCCTGCGCAATGTGCGAGCGACCTTTATTCCCACCTTGGCGTTGCCGACTTCGATCGTCTTCACGTTTGCGATCATGTATCTGCTCGGCTTTAGCCTCGACAACCTTTCGCTGATGGCCCTGACGTTGTCGGTTGGTTTCGTCGTCGATGATGCGGTCGTCATGCTGGAAAACATCGTGCGCCGTATGGAAGAGGGCGAGGGCGCGATGGAAGCTGCTTTGAAAGGCTCGCGGGAAATCGGATTCACCATTGTCTCGATGACGGTTTCGCTGGTCGCCGTCTTCATTCCCGTGCTTTTTTTGAGCGGAATCCTGGGCCGATTGTTTCGCGAATTCGCGATCACGATTAGCGTGGCAATTCTCGTCTCAGGCTTTGTTTCGCTCAGTTTGACGCCGATGCTTTGCAGCCGTTTATTGAAAGCGATTGGGCATCGTGGCGATGGGGATGCAGGTAGGACGCCTGGGCTTCCGGATGCGGACAGGATGTCCGCAGTCCATGGCAGGTTCTGGCAGAAGACTGAGCGCGCTTACGAATGGCTCGTCGGCGGTTATCGCTGGACCTTGCAAGTCGCGCTCGAGCATCGCGCGCTGACGATGTTGATTTGCGGCGTGCTGTTTCTGATCACGATTGCGCTTTTCTACATTATTCCAAAAGGCTTCATCCCGACCGACGACACCAGCCGCATCGTCGGTTATACCGAAGCTGCCGAAGGAATCTCGTTCACCGAAATGTCGCGGCACCAGGAACAGGTGGTGGACATCATTCGCAAAGACCCGAACGTGCTCGGCGTCTTGTCGACCGTCGGGCAAAGCGATATCAGCGCCGCCAGCAACACGGGAAATATTTTGATCCTGCTCAAGCCCGTGCACGAGCGACGCAAGGACGTCGATGCGATCATTGAGGACTTGCGGCCCAGGGTAGCAGCCGTTCCCGGCATGCGGATCTTTTTGCAGAATCCACCGCTGGTTCAGGTCGGCGGTCAGGTGACCAAGAGTCCCTATCAATTGACTCTGCAGGGACCAGATCGAAACGAACTTTACGCGAAAGCGGATGAGTTGCTGCGAAAGATGGCGACGCTGCCGCAGCTTCTGGATGTGACCAGCGACATCCAAACAAAGAACCCGCAACTTAACGTGGATATCGATCGCGACAAAGCGTCAGCCGTCGGCGTGACCGCGCAACAAATCGAAGACGCGCTTAACAATGCCTACGGGACGCGCCAGGTCTCAACCATTTATGCCACATCGAACGAGTACCAGGTGATCATGGAAGTTAAGCCCGAGTTTCAGCAGGATCCTTCCGCTCTCGGTCATCTTTACATCCATTCCACCGCCGCGCCGTCCACCGCGAGTCAGGTGGCGCAGGTGCAAAGTGCGCTGGCCCAACCGACGCCAATGGTGCTCAATTCGTCTCAGCAGCCGGCAGGATTAACTGCGCCGGGCCAAACGACGCAAGGCCGTTTGATTCCGCTGAGCACGGTGGCGACATTTTCGCGGAGCGTCGGGCCCTTGCTGGTTAATCACTTGAGCCAGCTTCCCTCGGCGACGATTTCGTTCAACTTGCGGCCAGGAGTTTCGCTGAGCGCCGCCACCGATCAAGTGGAAACTCTCGCGAAAGAGACTTTACCTGCAACGATTACCACCAGTTTTCAAGGTACGGCGCAAATCTTTCAGTCGTCGCTGCAAAATCTGACTTTGCTGATGCTTGTCGCCGTGCTCGTGATCTATCTGGTGCTGGGAATCCTTTACGAGAGTTTTATCCATCCGCTGACGATTTTGTCAGGATTGCCGTCCGCGGGTTTGGGTGCGTTATTGACGCTCTTGATCTTTGGTCGTGAGTTGGATGTGTACGCGTTC
>DATISD010000237.1:0-3731 GCA_035469005.1 Pyrinomonadaceae bacterium
CATCGAAATCAAACGCGGGCGTCCCGCAGGGGTTTTCAATTCGTGCTCGCGCTGATTCCATTCGCTCTCTTTACAGGCCAGCGCCACCAGCGCGTGATTATCAGGCGCCCAGGACAAGCCAAAATAGATCAACCCGTCACGCGTAGTTAACGGTCGCAAGTCATACCCGTCGCGATTGCAAACGTAAACCTGCTCGGTGCTGAAGACCGCGAGCGGTGCGAAAGCCGGCGCGATCGCCGGCATTGGCGTCGGTGATGCGGATGGCAGCAAGGGTTCCGGTTGTGTCTCCAACGGAGTCGGGCTCGCCTCAGGCTGAGCATTCCTGCGGCCAACGAAGGCTATGTAATTGCTGTCGCTGGTCCAGACTACGGAATCCTGAAATACGACCGCCAGGTTCGGCGGCGTTATATTGCGTATAAAATTTCCATCCGCCGAATAGAGATCGATGCGAAAAGTCGTGCTCGATTCATCCGCCACGCCGTAAAGAGCCAGCGCCCGTTGACCATCGGGCGATGCCACAGTGCGGAGCAGCGCCTCGTCCTTTCGCCGGGCATCAAAATCATCCTGAATGGCGGGAATTGATTTGGTCTCTTCTGCCGTCAAGCCTGCGGGCGGGTCGACATCTGCGCTGAACTTGAATGCCAGTTTGCTGGCCGGCACATCGCGCAATTGCCGGGGTCGCAGACCCTGCGGATCGCTTTCGCGCCGGCAGGAAGTAAAGAGCAGGAAGGCGCTGATACTGATAAGCGCAAAAGCGATAAAGCGAGTGAGTAGCCCATTCGGAATTAAGCCCGGGCTGAGACTTCTGGCGTGGATTTTCGATCTGGGACCGGCGACCAGCATTCAGTTGAATCTTAGGAACGGGCTGCTAACGATGTCAACGTGGGTGAAAGAGGGTACGCACGCCGCGGGCCTGCTTCAAAGGTACTCCTTTGGCATGCTTTCGGCGACGATGGCCAATTCTGCACAGCACGCCCGAGGCGTGCGTACCGGTAGAGGCATTGTAGTGCCGATTGTTTCCGTGAGCACTTCGCCGGCGATGGTCACGTCGAGCGCCAGCAAAGCGCGGATCGTGCTTCGCGGAGACAAGTGGTCTTCATCTGAGGCATCGTCGTCGACGCAATTGTGTTCAAAGGCGCGGGCCAGCCGGCGCGGCAGGGATTCCCAGCTCGGTGTCTGATTGATGAATTGTCTGGCGGCCATTACCCCAACCAAATCGCAGGCTAACTCTTCGGCGCGTTGGCCCTGAATTCGCAATCCGGTTCGGGCTGCGGCCCGTCGCCCGATGGCGCGAAACAAAGGTCGAAGAGAATCGGGCTGGCCGCTGGCGATATGAGTCAGTTCGTGGGCCAGGACGCTAATCATCGCTTCGTCCGAACGCAATCCGGCCAGAAAAATGGTGCCGAATTCAATCGTTCGAGGTTCACGCAAAACCACGGAGGCGTTATCACGCGCATCGACGTCGGGCTTGATCCTTTTGACTGCTTCAACTCGTTGAGTTGCCGAGTTAATCCGGGCGCGCGCGGCGCCACTGCTGTATAAGTCATATTCCTTTGCCAACTTAACGATCGCCTTAGATACGAGCGTCCGCGTCGTCGGCAGCAATGTCTCGGCGCGGCGCGCACCGGCGACCGCGTCCGGATTGTTGACCGGCAGGGATGGGCGGGCTTGCATCTCATCTATCGGCGTACTGCCCAGCGGATCTCGAATGCGTTCAGCGCAGGTTGCGCCAATCGCTTTTTCCACCAGGCGACGATCTGCCGCAGTAAAATTCTCTCGGGGAGCGGTCGAATGAGCGCCCGGCCGTTGCCGCGTTTGTGCTCGTGAAGATGGCGTGAATTGAATCGCAGCCGCAACGATGAACAGGGGGAGCAAAAGGAAAAAGAGGCGCGCCGAACCGGAGAGGCGGAGAATTCGCCGTGTCTCAGAGCCCCGATGTCTGCCCGTCCTGCTTTTCTTCATTTGTTCCGCCAAACCGGTTTTCGCTTTTCCATAAAAGCGCGAACACCTTCCTGTGCGTCTTCAGTTTTCAGTAGATCATTCAAATAAAAATCTTCCAATTTTTCGAGCGCCGAATCCAGGTCTCCCCCGGCCGCGCCCAATTCCAGGGCCGCGTGTGTCATGGTTACCGATGAAGACGAGAGTTCACGAAGTTTTGCCAGCACGCTCGTGGTTTTTTGTTCGAGGTCGCTGCTGAGGACTACATAGTTGACCAGTCCAAAGCGGAGCGCCTCGTTGGCGTCAATCATTTCGCCCAAAAGGATCATCTCGCGCGCCTTCTTTTCACCGACGATACGCGAGAGCAGAATCGCAGCCACTGGCGGGAAGACCCCCAACTTGATCTCTGGCTGGCCAAACCGCGCTTTCTCGCTGGCAATCACGATATCGCAACCGGCGACCAGTTCGCAGCCGCCGCCCAGTGCCGGCCCGTCCACCACGGCAATCGTCGCCTTGGAAATCTGGGTCAGCAGGCGAAAAATGTTGTGAAAGGAATCCAGCATCTGGAAGACAGTTTCCGGAGCGTGTTCCTCGACCGCGACGCCGGCACTGAAGGCTTTGGTCCCTTCCGCCGCATCAAAAACGATTGCCACCACGTCGCGATGCGCGCAGCGATCGATTGCCTCGCCAACTTCCCGCATCATCGCGATGTTGAATATGTTCAGTGGCGGGCGTGCAAAAGTTACGCGTGCGACCCGATCCTGGATTTGGAATCTGATATTTGTGAATTCGGAGCTCATTGAAATCGAAAGTGGTCACTGTCCCGCCGGCTCTGTAACCACCGGCGCGTTCAGGTATTTGGCAAAGAACTTAACATAACGTCGCACGCGATCCATTTGATGGCGCGGCTCGGTGAATCCATGATTTTCCCTGGGATAAACCACAAACTCGACCGGTACATTCATCTCTTTCAGGGCCATGTAAAACTCCTGCGCCTGGGCCAGCGGTACGCGAGTGTCTACCTGCCCGTGCATGATCATTGTAGGCGTTTTCACGTTCTTCACGTACTTCATCGGTGAACGATCCCAGTAGAGATCCGTTGCGTCCCACGGCGACTTATCGGAATAAAACCAACGCAAGTATCTCTGAATGTCGTTCTGCGAGTACATCGAATAAATATTCGACAGACCCGCGCCGGGAGAGATGGCTTTGAAGCGGTCCGTTTGCGTCAAAATCCAGAAAGTCATGTAGCCTCCGTATGACCAGCCGAACGCGCCTAGTCGATCAGGATCAGCTATACCTCTCGCAATCATCGCGTCCACGCCCGTCATACAATCTTCGTAATCGCCCTTGCCCCAGGTGTTCTTATTTGCCTGCGCGAACGCCAGACCCTTGCCGGTCGAGCCGCGAAAGTTTGGCTGCAGTACCGCAAAGCCATTAGCAGCCAGGACCTGCGCCGTTCCGTTAAAACTGTTCAGCGAAGCTCCCGTCGGGCCGCCGTGTGGATTCAGGAGAAACGGGACTTTCGTTCCGGCTGAGTAACCAACGGGTTTGGTCAAAACGCCTTCGACTTCCATCCCGTCCTTGCTTTTCCACTTCACAATTTCAGATTCAGCCAGCGAGTAATCTGCCAGCCACGCATTTTGATTCGTAAGCGAACTGGCCGATTTGAAATCCGCGGTCGTGACATAAAGTTCGGTAGGATGTTGAGATGACGAAGTCGTTCCGACAATCGTCTTACCATCTCGGCTGATTTCAGTGATGCCGGTCGAGCCACCGCGCTGCGTGAGTTG
>DATISD010000238.1:0-4513 GCA_035469005.1 Pyrinomonadaceae bacterium
GCACCTTCAATTCCGCTTTCCGACCAGCGCAGCTCGTTTTCAACCGGCGCCGCGAACAGGACAAACAAGCGCGTCGCATCGGCGCCAAAGGCTTCGATCATTTCGTCCGGATCCACGCCGTTGCCCAGACTCTTCGACATGGCTTTCCATTCGTTGGTCCCTTCGACCAGATTTGTCACCATGCCTTGAGTCAGCAGGCGCTTCACCGGCTCGTTAAATCTCACCAGGCCCAAATCACGCATAACCTTGTTCCAGAAGCGCGTGTAGATCAAATGCATGACGGCGTGCGAATCACCGCCGATATATTGATCGACCGGTGTCCATTTCGCGGCGATGGCCGGGTTGAACGGCATCGCGTCATTACGCGGATCCGTGTAGCGGAAGAAATACCAAGACGAATCGACAAACGTATCCATCGTGTCCGTCTCGCGCTTCGCCGGCCGGCCGCACTTTGGACAAGCGACGTTGAGGAATTCCGGAAGATTCTTTAACGGCGATTCGCCGGTTCCGGTGAAGGTCGCATGGTCGGGCAACATCACCGGCAAGTCTTTTTCCGGAACTGCCACCATGCCGCAGTCATCGCAGTAAACAACGGGAATCGGCGCGCCCCAAAATCGTTGCCGCGAGATGCCCCAGTCCCGGATGCGATAAGTTACGGCCGGCCCGCCGAATTTCTTTTCGGCCGCATACTGGGCCATTTCGCGCATTGCGTCAGTTGAAAGTTTGCCGCTCCACTCGCCGCTGTTAACCAGCACGCCGTACTCGACAAAGGCGTCCTTCATCTCCATGGATTGATCGCCACCGGGCGCAGTTACTGCTGGTTCGTTTTGCTGGCCATGAACGACAGGCGCGATCACCTGGCGAACCGGCAGCGTGTATTTCTGCGCGAACTCGAAATCGCGCTCATCATGTGCGGGCACGCTCATCACGGCGCCGGCGCCGTAGTCCATCAACACATAATTTGCCACCCAGATCGGCAGCAACTCACCGTTGAAAGGGTTGATTGCCAATTGACCTGTGTTAATTCCCAGCTTCTCTTCTTCCTCCGCCACATCCACAGTCTTGATCGCCCTCGCTGCTTTTACTTTCTCAGCAAAGGCGCTCACTTCTTCTTTCAAAGACGAGCCTTCCAACAACTTCATCAGCAAAGGATGCTCGGCGGCGAGCACAATCGCAGTCGCGCCAAAGATCGTGTCGATACGCGTCGTGAACACTCGAATCTTCTCGTCGTGATCCTTCACCTTGAAGTCGATGTAGGCGCCTTCGCTGCGGCCAACCCAATCGCGCTGACGCTTCAGAACTTTTTCCGGCCAGCCACTTTCGATTTCGTTGATCCCTTCGACCAGCTCTTCCGCATATTTCGTGATCCGCAGGAACCACTGTTCGATCTCTTTTTTCGTAACCGCTGTCCCGCAGCGCCAACAGATTCCACCCGACGACTGTTCGTTCGACAACACAGTCTCTTCTTTCGGACACCAGTTGACGGCGGAAGTTCGCTTGTACGCCAGGCCGCGCTCCAACATCTTCAGAAAGAACCACTGGTCCCATTTGTAATAATCAGGACGGTGCGCTGCGATCTCGCGCGACCAGTCATAGCTGACGCCCAGCCGTTGCATCTGCCCGCGCATATGCGCAATGTTTTCTTCGGTCCAATCGCGTGGTTGAATGCCGCGCTTGATTGCGGCCTGCTCAGCCGGCTGGCCAAAACTGTCCCAACCGATCGGATGCAGCACGTTGAATCCGCGCAGCCGCTTGTACCAGGCCAGCGCATCGCCAATTGAATAGTTGCGCACGTGCCCCATGTGCAAAAAACCCGAAGGGTAGGGCAACATCTCGAGTGCGTAAAACTTCGGCCGTGGATCGTCCTCACGGGCTTCAAACGCCCGGCTCTCAGCCCAGTGCTTTTGCCACTTTTCTTCAATCTTTTCCGGAAAATATTTCTCGTCCATGGTCTCGGTCCCTACGGTGATCTGCGTCAATTGCAAACGCGGATCGCACGAAGCTTTATTAAAACATGCTCGCGCGTACGCGCCTAACTCTTGAATTGATTTGGAGAATCGCCGCTCCGCGAGCCGAGCTTAAGCCCGGCGCAAAAGCGGCACCGTAAGAAGGAGTTTGGTAAGCGATCGAATACGAATCATTCTGGTTGCATGTTAACGAAGAAGCGGGGCCACGTCCAGCCCCGTGAATTGAGGGGTGGGTCGTATTAGAGTGGCACAGACTTCAGTCTGTGCATCTCTGCGCGTTAGCTGCCCGCACTCACAGACTGAAGTCTGTGCCACTTAGCCTTCGACAAACGATCGCAGCATTTCCAGGTTCTTCAAATCAGCGCGCGGATCATCGTAAGGAGTTTCAAGAATGAACGCGGCGTGAGCCAGCCTGGGATGTTGGGCGAAGCGGCGCAGGGCCTCCCTGCCGATGTGACCTTCACCAATATGCCAATGCCGATCGACGCGCGAGTTGTACGGCGCGCGCGAATCGTTGAAATGAACGGCGTGGACGTTTTTCAGTCCGACTGTGCGCCGGATGACTTCAATCGTCGCTTCCAACCCGTCTGCTTCGCGAATGTCATAGCCGGCAGTGAACGAATGCGCCGTGTCGATGCAAACGCCCAGCGGAAGTTTCGGACATCTCTTCATGATCGCGCGCAAATGCTCGAAGCGGTGACCAATACATTCGCCCTGGCCGGCCGTGTTCTCAAGCAAAATGCGAAGCCGGCCCAGCTTCAGACCCTTGCACGCGACCCGAAGGCTGAGCGCGCAAATCTCGATTGCGTCCGCCTCGCACGAGCCGCGCGCACTTCCCGGATGCAGCACCAGATAATCGACGCCCAGAACAATCGCGCGCTCAACTTCCTCTCGAAACGAAGCGATTGATTTGAGGAGCAGCGCTTCGTCAGCAGCCGCCAAATTGATCAGATAATTGGCATGAATTAAGACCGGCGATAATTTCGAGAGACGCCTTGTTTTCTTGAAGAGGGCGACGGTCTCGCTGGTCAGCGGCTTGGCCATCCAGCCGCGCGGATTGCGCGAGAAGATTTGCACCGCGTCGCAACCGGTTTCTTTGGCGATGATGAGAGATTCATGAAGGCCGTCCTTAATGGGAGCATGGAAGCCAATGCGAGGCCTTGTGGATTTATTCATTGGTTCATTTGTTCATTGGTTCAATGAGCTCGCATTTTTCGGGCTGTGTATTGTGAAGCAGCAAAGATTGCTAATAGTTCGTTTGCCTCGCTCATTAAGCTTCGCATTCGTGCGGCGCGCACAATTCCGGTGTCAACTAACAACTCCAGCCAAAACGTCGGTTCGTCAGCCTCTTCGACTAATCTCTAAGAACAAGATCAATGTACCTGACACGATCAAGGTAAAAATGTTGCAACGAATAATGAATCAATGAACCAATGGATCAATGAATCAATATTCACCGAATCACTTCCTCCATGACCCTCAACATATTCCCACCCAGAATCTTGTCGATGTCGCTTTCCGAATATCCACGCCGCAGAAGTTCTTTCGTCAGATTCGGCAGGTCTGCAACCGACTTCAAATCAGCGGGCACAACCTGAACGCCGTCGAAGTCTGATCCGATACCCACATGATCAACGCCGACCAACTTCACGATGTGATCGATATGATCGACAACTCGCGTCACAGAGATCGGTGGCAGACGCTTGAGGTATTCCGCGCTGCGCACTCGATCGCGGGCAAGTTTCTTCCAGGCAACGTTGCCTCTTTCTGCTTCGGAAGCCCGCTCGACCATCGGCGCTATTTCGGCATCAACTTTTTTCTTCCTTTCGGAATAGCCCGGTTCGATGTGCTCTGGATAAAAGATCACGTTCACGACGCCACCTGTCTTTGCCAGCGCCACAATCATTTCATCCGTGAGATTGCGCGGCACGTTCGTGATTGCGCGGCAAGCGGAATGCGTGGCAATCACAGGTTTCGTCGAAGTGTTCACAATGTCCCAGAACGCTTTATCCGAAAGGTGCGAAACGTCGACCATCATGCCCAGCCGATTCATCTCGCGAATCACCTGCTTGCCAAAATCGTTTAGGCCGCGCGTCTTCCCAACTTCATCGCCTGATGAGCCGGCCCAACTCGTGCTCACGCTCCACGCCGGAGACATGTAGCGAACGCCCATCTGGTAGTAACGCTCGACGTTATCGAGCTTTTCATCAATCGCATACCCGCCCTCCAACCCCATCAGGGCAGCAATCTTTCCGCTCGTCGCGATGCGCCGCACATCGGCGGCGGTGGTCGCCAACTCCCAGGTCTCAGGATGCCGTTTCGCCAGGTCACGCACCGCTTCAATTTGAATGTCGGCTCGTTTGACCGCGTTCGCACCCCCGCCTCCGAACAGGTCCGGCTCGACCCAAATGGAAAAGAATTGCGCGTCGAGTCCGCCCTCCTTCGCGCGCACGGCATCAAGATGCCCATCGTTGAGACGCGTTTCCAAATCGACATTCTCGTCGACTAAACGTTGCGTGGTGTCGGCGTGCATATCAACCACAATT
>DATISD010000239.1:0-2044 GCA_035469005.1 Pyrinomonadaceae bacterium
TCGCCCCGTTTAACAAAAACTTAACAAACAACTTGGAACTCACTTCACCGCCCGAGCGTCTCTATCTTCGTTAAGGCAATTCGCTGTTAACAGTCGCCAAATTCCAGCGTCATTTAGAACAGAGCGTTTCTGCCCCATAACAATCGAGGATAATGATCATGAGTACTGCGAAAGCCGTAATCGAACCACTTTCAACTCCCCAGCTCCGCGCTCTACCAACACGAAGAACTGCTACGACGGAACGCGTCTCGAAGATCCGGGACCTGGCGACAGCTTTGTTGGTTGAAGCCGAATCATTGGATCATGACAATGCTCTCGCCGAAGTGTCTTCGACCTTCGAGAATCTCAGCCTGAAGTCCCGCGTTGATTTTTTTGAAGAAGTGCGGCGCTTTGAAATTAAGCTGATTAGCCGTGCCCTGGAACTGTCCGGGGGCAATCAGGCGCGAGCTGCGCGACTATTGGGATTGGGCACCACGACGCTGAATTACAAAATCAAGGCTTACCAAATGCTCTGAGTAGAGGCGGGTGGGCCTTTTGTTTAGAGGCGGCACTCCAGTGCCGCCTCTGCGATCCGACCGGCCCGCGCGTCAGTTCACTGCTTCAGATTCTTCTTCCGGCGCGATTAACTGCTGATCCGAAACGTTCAGCAATCGCTCCTCGAACAGGTTCGAGTCAACCAGCGTCTGCACGACGTATTGCCCTGCCACCGGAAACGTAACATTCACAAAAAAACTGATGTTGTCGGCTGAGCCGTGACTAATTTCGAATCGGGCGGGCTGTGACACAACCAGGGCCTGTTGTCGATCCGGCATCAGAATCCGTACTTCTGACAAATGAGCGCCGTCGCCGCGCCAGTGATTTACAACGGCGAGTTTCGGCAGCCAGACCGGCAACTGCGGCACGATGATGTTTTGAAACACCCCCATGTACGAAAGTTTGTTGCCGACTTCGAGTCGAACGTCATCGCAAAAGAGCGTGTAAGCCAATTCCAGTTTTTGATCTTGAGTTGTTTCCATTGCCGCTATCCTAGCATCTTTTTGAATTCGTCCTCATCGATTACCGGTACGCCGAGCTCATCAGCTTTGTCCAGTTTGGATCCCGGATCGGCCCCGGCGAGGACATAATCAGTTTTTTTGCTCACTGAACCAGTGACGCGCCCGCCCGTAGCTTCAATCAAACCACGCGCTTCGTCTCGCGTCATACCTGGCAGGGTGCCAGTCAGCACGAAAACCTTTCCGGCAAATCGCTGATCAGTTATCTCGGCACCCGGCTCCTCAATTATCTCGGTGCGCACTCCTGCTTTGGCCAACCGGCCGCACAGTTCTTTATTGCCGGGATCGGCAAACCAATCATGAATACTCTGGGCCATCGTCAAACCGATCTCGTGAATATCGTCGAGTTCTTCTACGGTGGCCGCACCCAAACGATCCAACGAACCAAAGTGCCGCGCCAGAATGCCTGCAGTCCGTTCGCCCACATGACGAATACCGAGGCCGTAGATCAGATGCCAAAGATCGCGAGACTTGCTCGCTTCGATTTGACCCAGGACGTTTGACGCGGATTTCTTCGCCATGCGGTCCAGTGAGGCGAGGTCGCCAAGTCTCAAGCTGTAAAGGTCCGCCACGTCGCGCACGATTTTCTTTTCGAGCAACTGTTCCGCCAGCGCGAAGCCCAGGCCTTCTATCCGCATCGCGCGACGCGAAGCAAAGTGCAGCAGGCGCCCAATCAGTTGGGCCGGGCAGTCAGCCGCAATGCATCGCGAAACGGCTTCACCTTCCGGCCGGGAAACAAGCCCGCCACAGATTGGGCACTTCGCCGGCATCCGAAACTTTTTCTCTTTGCCGGTGCGCTTTGATTCGATGACCTTGACGACTTTTGGAATGACATCGCCCCCTCGTTCAATCAGAACGAAATCACCGACTAACAGACCCAACCGCTCGATCTCATCTTCGTTATGCAGGGTCGAGCGCGACACAGTCACTCCGCCCAGTGGCACCGGCTCAAGCATTGCTACCGGCGTAAGCGCGCCCGTGCGGCCGACCTG
>DATISD010000240.1:0-3697 GCA_035469005.1 Pyrinomonadaceae bacterium
TCAACTGGGAAGGGCGTCTTTCCGTCCGAACGTTACCGCTCATGTCGCCGACCAGCGCAGCTTCGTTATTGAAGGCAAGCAGAAAGTCCATGATTGTTTTGCGTGAGGTGACAATATGACAAGTCCGAGCGCGCGTCAATCGGTCGGGCTCACACGAAATCCTGATAGTGGTGCAGTTTGAATGTGGCAAGTGCATCTTGCGCGTGATTCACGGGCGCCCGCCACCTGGCTTCTACCACTTCTGACAAGCCTGACTCTTTGCATCCTCAAATCGTCGCGTCCCGCACGCGATCGGCAATTTCCAATTTTCGATCGGTGTGCCCTGCAGAGTCAGATGGCTGGTTAGGTATGCGAGCCGTTGTGTCTCCGCACCTTTCCCAATCGTGAACCGATCTTTCAGATAGTAAGGCGGAATGGCCTGGTAGTTCAGCGTCACCCGAACTGACACGATACTTCGCGTCCGGTCACTAAGCGGAATGCTGTACCTAATTTTATCTGCGCCGGTTGCGCCGGAGTTATTAATGTATTCAGGATCGTGTTCAGCGTCACCGTGCGGTCGCGTGTATTCGGCAAAAGGCCCGTCGGCGCGCCAACCTTTCGGCAAGAGTCGATTGCTCTTCAAGACTTTATCTAGACCGACAAAGCTGGTTGTAATCTTGCCTTGCGAGTCGGCAATGATCTCTTCATAGATTTGGACCTGGCTTTCGTCGGAAATCGTTTCGTGATGGGGTTGCAGCACCTGTTTGCGTGTCGCCGAATCATAAAAGAATTCAGTCGGCAGAATCTCTTCGCTGGTGCCTTTGACGATTGCCCCGAAACTGTTCGTTCGTCCGGAAGCCCAGACAATCTTGCCGCTCCCATCGATTGCTTCAAACGTAATGAAGGCGCGACGAAAAGCGACACCCGAAGGAAGATCATGGCCGGCCAGATTTCTAACCTCAACCCTCGCTTCAATAGCGTCGCTGGTGCGGGTCAGTTCATTAACCGTGACGGTTGCCGTCTCGCGTCGAGCCAGATCGTAGCCGGAACTCTGCGCAGTCAACAGCCCGGGCACTGCTTCGCCGTACATGTAATCAGCCGTGCGAGTTCCGAGGATGTCAGGAAATTGCTCGAACATCATCAATCCAAATTGATTGATGCCCAGCAAAGTGTGCCGAGAATATTGGTCGCGCACGCGAACCGTAATGTCCTTGTCCGGCGCACGGTAATCAGTGTAGGGATAATCAACGTCTTCGATGTTGGCGATGCGAAATACCAGCGGACGGTCCAGGAATTTCGCCGGCATGTGACAGTCCTGGCAGGTGCGCATGCTGGCCCGGTCGACGGGCTCGCGTTCGTTTTGATAGACGCTGTTCACCCACTCAGGATAAGTGGTTTGCTCGTGAAACTCTTTCGGCTTGCCATTCTTGTCGAGCACGGGTCTCCCCTGCTGGTCGAGCACGGGAAGGATGACCGTGTGACAACTTCCGCACAGTGCTGAGGTCTTAATCTGATCGCCCAAACGCGGAGTAATGCCCGCAGCATTCTTCATTGGCACGGTCACGACCTGATCGTAAGGTCCGTTGACTACGTTGGCTGGATCAAGTTTGAACTGGCCCGTGAAGGTCGTCGCCTTGCCAAGTTCCTCCTTCGCGATTCGATGACAGACAGCGCAGGAGATGCCATCACGCGCCAGCGCGCCGTACTTCGCGTCCGCATCGTCAGGCAGCGTGTAGACCATGCTATGTTGAAATGGTTGATGCTTGTCTAACTCCACTTGCCTTTGGCCCATCACCCCGTGACAGCGATAACAGGTGTTATCAAAAAAGCCGGTCTGGGAAGGCCGCATCGCTTTTTCCGATTCGAGCTGTGCATGAAAGATCGGATCGCGGCCGGCCAGTCCCATCATTGACGCCCGCCATTCGGTGTAAGGTGAAAAATTGAGCGGCGGCTGCACCTTATCTTCGAACAGAAAGGCCATGTTCTCGGTTGACGCCGAATGACATCCCAGACACTGACTCGAAGTGATAAAGCCTTGTGGCCCACCCATGTTTGAGACCACATGATCGAAAGACTCGCCCGGAAACTTTTTGACTTCGGCTGCCGGCACCAGGGGCAAACCTTTGAATAGGTTGATGAAGTCAGGCTCAGGGGTCTTGCGCGCGGTGCCGAAGGGTCCGCCCCGGATTTCTTTCGTCTCGGCGACTTGTTCGTGCTCGGTCTTGCCCGCGGGTGGCTGCTTGCTCATGGTCGGGAGTTTGATTGCGAACGAAATCGGATCGCCTTCAACATTCTTCGCAGTAATGAAAGTCGACTCCTTTTCCGCCGACGCGTGACACCGCAGGCAATAAAGGCCAAAGCCCGAATCCGGATAATCGATGGCCGGATTCTCTGAGGCGTAGTTCGGCGCATGGAACGACCAGTACCAGCCGTCGTAGGCGCCTTTCTTATCTTTGACCATCACTGTCCACGCGCTCAGCTTCGCATCCTGTTTCGCAGGTGAGGGAAACATCTCTTTGACAATCATTGCGCCGTCAGGGATTTCTCCTTCGCGGTTCTTGTGTTTCAGCCAATCCCACACCTCCGGCGAGTAAAAAACCTTCACCGCGTTATGCGTTCCGAACGACTGGTTATTAATGAAGGGCCCGCTGTTGCGAATCTGCCGATCCGCAATCCAGCTTTTGTAACAACCCTGGTCGAGAAAGGCGTAAAGCAACTTTTCAAATTTTGCCGGTCCGATATCGCTCGCGTTGGCAAGCGGGAAAGAGATTGAGCAGCGTTGCGGCGCGGCAGCCGGAACCGCCGGCTGGGCGTAGCTCTTCGTCGTTACCCAGACAGCGACTGCGACCACCAGGAGAAAAATGAACGTCAGGGGGAAGGTTTGTCTCATCGTGTTTTACGATATCCAGAGGTCAAAACGTTGGGCTTAGATACTAAACCATAACGCGTCGATCTGAGGAGAGGCTGGTTACGGCGAAACGCTGAGAAATGAGCTTGCATCATCGCTTTCCCGAGTGGCAACATGGCGCGCGTCAACGCCGCGAACGAACCATTTGGAAATTCGGAATGCTTCCCCCCGAACACGATCCTTCAGTTGCGTCAATGAGCAAAAACAAAAGAGTCGCGAAGAGCAAAGCGCGCATCGGCGTCGACACCGGCGGTACGTTTACCGACTTTGTCTTTGAGGCGGGTGGCGAGCTGCGGATTTTCAAACTGCCTTCGACTCCTGATGATCCTTCGCGGGCCATCACTGAAGGACTGAAACGAGTCGCCGATGAAACCCGCGCGCCTCTCGCCTCGATTGAAGTCATACATGGCACCACTGTAGGAACCAACGCGCTGCTCCAACGTAAAGGAGCGCGCACGGCGCTAGTGACTACTGCCGGTTTTGAAGACGTGATCGAAATTGGCCGGCAAGCGCGCCCTGAACTCTACAACCTGAATGCGGTGAAGCCGCCGCCGCTGGTTCCGAGCGAGCTCAGGTTTGGCGTCAGAGAGCGAGTCGCGGCAACGGGCGAGATTTTGGACGCCTTAAGAGATACTGAGATTGAAAAGTTAGTTGAGGAAGTGCGGCGCGCAAACTGTGAATCGATTGCGGTGTCGCTGCTATTCTCGTTTGTCGATCCTCGCCACGAAGAAAGAATTGCCAAGTCCCTCGCCACGATGGGCGTGCCGATTTCCATCTCGCATCAAATTCTGCCCGAGTATCGAGAGTACG
>DATISD010000241.1:0-4841 GCA_035469005.1 Pyrinomonadaceae bacterium
CTTCTACGAAAATTTTGCGGTCAGTGATCGCTTCGCCGTCCTGCGGTCTATCCCAGAGCGATTTCGCGCCTGGCGAAAAGCGCGTCGCGAAACGCGCTTACAACGAATCGAACTGAAGAGACAAGCAGCGGCTTCCGTCGCAGCTACATCCAACTCTATTGAAATTAGCCAGGGCGAAGCCACGGCCGAAATCAGATCCAGCAACCACGAACTGGCCCAGGCTTTTGAATCGTTCACCGCCGCCACGGGTGCAGCGCCGAAAGCGATGTCCGCAGCTGCCGGCACGGCTCCCGCGAAGCGTGCCGGATGGGCGACCCGCGCCAGGACTGAGACGGCCGAGTCCGCCGTCGTCGAAGACATGGTGCGCGAGGCCGCAGTAAAACGAAAGACTGAAACGCCTTCGCCTGGCTCTCTCCCCTTTGACGGCCAACGCAAAGTTTCCGCGAAGACCGCCGCGTCCGATTATCAATTGCCTCCGGTTGAGTTGCTGAACGAAGCCCAGATGCGGCGCGAGCAGGCCGACGACGAACTCTTGAGTATGGCGACGAAACTCGCCGAGAAATGCCGCGAGTTCAACGTCACGGGCCAAATCAAGTTCATCTGCCCCGGCCCGGTGGTAACGACCTACGAATTCAAACCTGACCCGGGAGTGAAGTACTCGCGTGTGACCGGATTGGTCGACGATCTCTGCCTGGCTCTGAAAGCTGAATCTATTCGCATCGATCGCATGCCCGGCAAGCCGCACGTCGGCATTGAAGTTCCGAACCCGCGCCGGGAAACAATCTTTCTGCGCGAAGTCATCGAATCACGGGCCTTCAAAGAATCAACTTCCAAACTGACCATCGCGATTGGCAAGACAATAGATGGGCTGAATTACGTCAGCGATCTGACGAAGATGCCGCACCTGCTAATTGCCGGCACGACCGGCGCGGGCAAGTCAGTGGGCGTCAATTCCCTGCTGGTTTCGATTCTCTATCGCGCGCGTCCCGACGAGGTGAAACTAATTCTGATCGATCCGAAGCGGTTGGAGCTTGGTCTCTACGAAGACATTCCGCACCTGGCAACGCCAATTATTGTCGATCCGAAACCTGCGGCGCGCGCGCTACGCTGGGCGGTCGGGGAAATGGAACGGCGTTACAAAGAGTTGGCCGGCTGGGGTGTCCGCAACATTGCCGGCTACAACGCCGAGCGCGACCGTCGCAATACCGTCCAGGATTACGACGAGAATGGCGAGCCGTGGACGCGCATGCCTTACATCGTGATCATCATCGACGAACTCGCGGATTTGATGATGACTTCCGGGCACGAAGTCGAAGATTCGATCACGCGTCTGGCGCAGATGGCCCGAGCGGTAGGAATTCACCTGGTGCTTGCCACGCAGCGCCCCTCGGTTGACGTTATTACGGGATTGATTAAGGCGAACTTCCCTTCGCGGATCGGGTACCGCGTCGCCTCCAAGATCGATTCACGTACGATTCTCGACACGAATGGAGCCGAGCATTTGCTGGGACGCGGCGACATGTTGTTCCTGCCCCCTGGTTCGTCTCGCCTGCTGCGCGTGCACGGCGCCTATGTCGACGAAACGGAAATCAACAAAATCGTGGCTCACGTCAAATCTCAATGGGAGCCCGACTACGACGAAACCATCACCCAATCCGACGAAGAGGCTATGGGCCTGGAGGATTCCGACGGCGAGCGTGACGAATTGTTCGAAGATGCGCTCAGGATCTGTGTCGACATGAAGCGGGCTTCAACTTCCGTCCTGCAAAGACGCCTGCGGATTGGTTACGGCCGCGCCGCTGCGGTGCTTGATCAAATGGAACGCGAAGGCCTGATTGGCAAAGCCGACGGCGCCCGCCCGCGGCCCGTGCTGCAGAAAGCATTTGAGTTGGTCGGCGAGTGGGACGAGCAGGAAGCTGCGCTAACGTAACTTCTCAGCCGCGGGCTCGGTCTTCCACAACTTCTGTGGAAAAGTTTGTGGACATCGCACGTTTCGATGTTACAACTTTCTTACGTTGCAACACTTCCAGCAAATTGCACTCCCGAGCGGCATTCGATCATTTCCTTTTTCATCAGCAACTTGCATTCGTGAAACAGAGTGTTGAGGGAAGAACGTTTTGCCCGATCGAATTAAGACGCGCGGCTTCTGAGGGTCCCGTGGGGGACGAAATATTCATAGAAACGTGCAGAGTAGTTGAGTTGAAGCTCCGAAGGAGCGACATATCTATCGCGCGTTTTTTGTCGCTCCTACGGAGGTATTGATCCTAAAGCGCACCCGCAACGATAAATATTCGGCTCCTACGGGAGCTCACCTTAAGGTCGTCGCGCCATAATGCTCCGTCGTTCGCGTTCTCTTCAGAATCTTCGACCGTTTTGTACCACTGTGCTTACCCTTGCGCTTGGCTTGCAGACCTTTGCCTGCCTCAAACGTCCGCGCAACCCGCTGCCAGGAACTCTTCAATACGCGAATGAACAGCGATCGACTACGTCGCTGCCACCGACCCAAACACGAATCAACATCAACATGGCTTCAGCGAACGAATTGGAAACGCTGCCCGGTATTGGGAAAAGTCTGGCCGAGCGAATCATTGAGCATCGCGAGAAATTCGGGCCGTTTCGGCGTCCTGAACATTTGATCATCGTGCGAGGTATCAGCGATAGGCGGTTTCGCGCTTTGCGAGACTTGATAGCCGTCGAGTAGTTCCCAATTCATGCCCTGGCTCCGTCCGAGCCGGATGTTTATAGAATTGGTTCCCAGATTTACGGCAGCCAGGGAAGCGAGATGGGCACATCCCGCTTGCCGTTTCAGCTTGGGAAACCTTTCGTTCCCGGGCTATAAACATTTCGCCCCTTCGGCGCTCGGACCAATGTCCAATCTAACGCAACTTCGCATCGCAGTCCGCGAAATCTTTGACGCAGCTCTGCAGGCGGTTGACGGCGGCGATGCCGTGCGGCGCGCGGTTCAATTCAGCGGATCGAGTCTAAGAATCTGCGACCTGGAAGTCGACGCTGCGAATCAGAAGATTTATTCAATTGCTATCGGTAAGGCGTCATCGTCTATGGCTGTTGCCTTGGAAGACCGAATTGGCGAACGATTCGCCGAGGGCTTGATTGCCGGACCGATTTCGGGACAACCGCGGGGCCGCGACCTGGCGATAACGCCTCGAAAACTCTCAACGCGCTGGCGCTGGTGCGAAGGCGGCCACCCGCTCCCAAACAAAAAGAGTCTGATTGCTGCGTCCGAAGCGTTTGCTCTGCTCGAACGCGCGAACAAAGAACGCGCCCTCGTCGTCTTTCTCATCTCAGGCGGTGGCTCGGCCATGATCGAGTGGCCAATCAGCGAAGACATCACCCTCGCGGACCTGCGCATGGCGAACAAAGCACTAATCAGATGCGGCGCCTCAATCGGCGAAATCAACTCCGTGCGTCGCGCATTCTCAGCCGTCAAAGGCGGAAAACTCAGCGCCCGCGCACCTGACTGTGACCAAATCACTTTGATCGTTTCGGATGTGCCAGAGGGCGAAGAGCGAAACGTCGCGTCCGGACCGACTCTGGCCCCGCCACCCGATGCGCCGAAAGCGTTCGACGTGCTTGCTAAGTACAATCTTCGCGGTCAACTGCCAGCACCGGCCCTGCGCGCGATTGAAACGGAAATCTCTGAACCGGCTGATGCCGGTGCGTTACGCGTTCGGAAGCATTTTGTCCTGCTTAGTAACAACACGGCGCTTGAAGCCGCGGCGGAAGCGGCGCGAAAACGCGGCTTCGGAACGGAAATCGCCGCAGACGTTTCGGACCAGCCAATAGAGGAAGGTTGCGAACAATTGCGGGAACGTCTGGAAGCGTTGCGCGCGAAGCATCGCCACCCCGACAGCATTGTTTGCCTGATCTCGGGAGGTGAATTTGCGTGCCCAGTTAATGGCGATGGTATCGGCGGCCGCAATCTCGAAACAGCATTGCGATTGGCAGGTTCGACTGATTTAAGTTTGTCGGACACAGTGGCGCTGTGCGCGGGAACGGACGGCATGGACGGCAATAGTCCCGCCGCCGGCGCGATTATCGATAGCACCACTATGGAACGGGCGAAGTCGATCGGCCTCGACGCGAATGATTTCCTGAGACGCAGCGATTCATATTCGTTTTTTGTCACACTCGGCGACGTCATCACAACCGGCGTAACCGGCACAAACGTACGCGACCTTCGGGTTTTGCTGGCGCGGGCAAAATAGTTCTCACGGAAAATTAAAACGCGCAGCTTCTTGACTCCATCTGGTTCGCGACTTATAACGCTACTAAAAGGGGAAACTTTTGGCAGCTCAATTTCAACAACGCGAAGGACCTAACGAATCTTCTCACGCTCTTTCATTCAAAGAACTTGCCGACGCATTGAACGATTTAAAAGATGTCCCTTCTCTGGAGCACCTTAACGAACTAATTGAACGCATCCGGATCGACGCGGACGAGGTACAGCCGTACCTGGGTTTCAAGGCCGGCAACTATTCGCGGCATCGAGTGATGAAAACCGAGTTCGTCGAGATGCTGGTGCTGTGCTGGAAGCCGGGACAACGCACGCCAATTCACGATCACAACGGCTCGCACGGCGCAGTCCTGGTGCATGAAGGGATTCTGTGGGAGACAGTTTTTGATTACGACACCGAGCACGGACTCGGCTACAAATCGCATCGCGAGTTGCGCGCGGGCGGCCTCACCGGATCGGAAATTCCGGACATACACCAACTCGGCAATCCCGACGTCAGCGGCCGCGACTTAATCACGATTCACATCTACGCACCGCCGCTGGGAGTCCTGAAAACTTACAAGCTGGGCAGCTCTACGATCGATCT
>DATISD010000242.1:0-3725 GCA_035469005.1 Pyrinomonadaceae bacterium
AGACCATCGTGGTTTCGGTGGGCGGCTACAAAGCTCGATTGTGAAATGATTTCCGTCAAGCGGCTGCGCTATCAGTCATCGTCGTTATTGCACCGGGTTGATGAAGCATTCAGAAATCTCTTGTACATTGGATATCAGCGCGCCCGCCGGATGTCGTTCGTGCCGGGTGGCTTACTCGAATTGCCGCTGGTCAAGCGAGTCGGAAAATGGCAGGGTTGCTGGTGGACTTCGGCGCGGGATCACACGTTAGTAACTCTGACGAAGAATAAGTAAGAGCGGTTTGGAGATAATTTGAATGGCTGAGACTCTGGGCTCGTTGTGCGACAAGCTGACCACGGTGAAGCTGAAGCGTTGGCATACCGACGATCCTCAGCGACTCCAGAGCCTCGCGGAGCAGGAGCAGCAGCTTCATGAGGAGATCGATGAGTTTGTCAGTGCGGCAATTGCCGGAAACATTTCTTTGGAGCAGCTCACGTTTGCATCGAATAAAGTCTACAAAAAAGATGGTAACGTGGTTCCGGAAATTCGCGGAAGCTTCGGTGAAACGTTCGCACAATTAGCTGAGACCGTGTGCAAACTTTGGCACGTGCAGGAAAAGGTTTACGAGTTTGAAGCCATCCCGATGGATCAAAAGGATGGCGTGATTAAGGAACTCGCAATAGTTAACCTGGAAAGAAATCAATGCATCGATCGTCTGGACGAACAGTTTCGCAATGCGGTCGAAGAAATCCGCGCCCGTGAATAATTCGCGTCCTCCCGAATCTGAATCAATGCATTATCACTTAATCGGAATCTGTGGCACTGCGATGGCTTCGCTGGCCGGAATGCTGCAAGCACGTGGACAGCGGGTCAGTGGATCGGATGAAAACGTTTACCCACCGATGTCCACGATGCTTGAATCTATCGGCATTCAAATTATGCGCGGCTATGACGCAGCGAACCTGACACCCGCGCCCGATTGTGTGGTGGTGGGAAACGCGATTCCCCGTGGTAATCCCGAGGTTGAAGAGACACTCAAACGCCGGTTGCTCTATCGGTCTTTACCCGAGGTGCTCAAAGAGGAATTCATTCGCGGCCGCCGGCCACTGGTCGTCGCCGGCACGCATGGCAAGACCACGACGACGAGTCTGGCCGCCTGGCTAATCGATCAGGCGGGTCTTAATCCATCGTTTTTGGTGGGCGGAGTCGTGCAAAACTTCGACGTCAGCTTTCGCGTCACAGATAGCGATTACTTCATCATCGAAGGGGACGAATACGACACCGCTTACTTCGACAAAGGCCCAAAGTTCATGCACTACCTGCCCGAAATCGCGGTGGTCAACAACATCGAATTCGATCACGCCGACATCTACAAGGATCTCGACGCGGTGAAGCTGGCGTTTCGGCGTCTGATGAATCTCGTGCCGGGAAATGGGAAGCTGGTAGTTGGTTGGGACAGTCCGCCGGCGCGCGACGTGGTGGCGTCGTTCGGCGAGAAACTGTTCACGCAACTCGAGACGTTCGGAACCTGCGACGATGCCAAATGGCAGGCGCGTGATATTCGTTACGCAGAAGGCATGACGCGTTTCAACGTCTTTCATGACGGCCGCCAATGGGCAGAGTTCTCAACACCGCTGATTGGCGACTTCAACGTGCGCAACTGCCTCGCCGCAATCGTTGCGGCCGAGGCGTGGGGAGTTGAAAGCGAGACAATTGCCACCGCGCTGGCGACTTTTGAAAGCGTGCGCCGCCGCTGCGAGGTGCGCGGCGAAGTGAACGGCATCACGGTGATCGATGACTTTGCCCATCATCCCACTGCAGTACATGAGACGCTCGCCGCACTCAGATTGAAATACAAAGATCGCAGACTAGTTGCCGTGTTCGAGCCTCGATCCCGCACCTCGTGTCACGCCACTTTTCAGCAGAATTACATCGATGCATTTTCGCCCGCGGATTATGTGATTGTCTCACGCGTGTACGACGCAAAACGCGCCTCGGAGATGGGCGGCGTGCTCGACATTGAAAAATTGATTGAGGACATCGCGGCCCAACAGAAACCCGCCTACGCAATCACGGACGTACCAGAAATCGTTGAGACCTTGAAACGAGAGCTTCGTTCCGGTGACGTCGTCGCGATCATGTCGAACGGAGCATTTGGCGGGATTCACGAGAAACTGCTGGCGGCGTTGGGTAGTTGAAACAACGGTGTGCGGGCAGCCTGCCCGCAATGCTCGTTGACTGCAGGCAAGATGCCTGCGTACCACGCTCCCTTACTGTGCTCCCACAATCCGCCAGTTGTTGTCGGTCTGAGCAGGGATGGCCTTGTTTTTCTCGACCCAATCGATGATCAGTTCGCGGACTTCGGCGCTTGACCGATAAACTACCGGCGCGTTCTGGTACATCGTGAAGCCGCCACCCCCATTTACCCGATAGTTGTTAGTCACGACGCGCAGTTTTTGCGTTGGCGATAAAGGCTTTCCTTTGAAGGTGAGATTTTGAATGCGCTGACCGAACGGTTTGGTGAGATCGAGGTCGTAACTTACTCCCTCCGCCACATCGAAGTTGAATCCCGGGACCCGCGAATCGACCAGTTCCTTCAGAGTCTTTCCGGGCTGATATTCTTTGAAGTAGCGAGCTGAGTGTTCCAGCGCGTCCTTCACTTGTTGTCCCGTCAATTCCAACGTCACGAGGGTATTTTCGTATTCGTAAAGACCCGCGATGTCGCGCACCGTCACGGCGCCTTTCGGGATGTGCGCGCGTTCATTGAAGCATGCCGCCATTGAAACATCGGCGTTGCCGGCTTCGAGCTGCACTCGCTGAATCAGATCGATGATCGCGCTGTCGTGAAAGCGGCAGTCGCGAGCCGTCAGTTCTTCGGATGACTCGCCAATTGCGCGACCGAGCCACGCCTGCGTTTCTTTGTCGTAAGGCTCACCGACCTTCGCAATCTCCGGATCGATTTCGATTTTCTCCGTGACCGGAATTGTGCGCGATGATTTCGCGATCACAGTCCACTGACCCGCGGGCTCGGTTTTCTCCAGATAAAGATCGGCGCGCGCGACGTGACTGGCCCAGCGATTGGCCTGGGTGAGCAGAACGCCGTTAACAATTAAATCGTTCACTTCGCTATGCGTGTGTCCCATCAGGATTACATCCACACCGGGGACCTGTCGCGCGATGGCAATTGCAGCATTCTCGTTCGGCACGTTCGAGGGATTGAGTCGGCCGGTGCGCAGGTCTTCCTCGATGCCCATGTGCATCGCGATGACGACCACGTCGGCTTTGCCGGCATCACGCAGCACGGGCACCCACTTCTTTGCTTCGCTGACGGTCTCACGGAATTCAAGGCCTGCGTAATTCGGCGGGTTTTCCCAGTTCGGGATTCCCGGCGTGGTAAGCCCGAGAATCCCCACGCGCACCCCCTGAACTTCTTTGATGATGTAAGGCGTATGGTAATTGCTGGGAGCGCCCTTGACCTGGGTGTTGTAGGTATTTGCCGACAGCCATGGAAACTTTGCTTCGCTCCGTGCTTTCTCGACGACTTTCAAACCGAAATTGTATTCGTGATTGCCGACTGTCATCGAGTCATAGTGCAAAGCATTCATCGTCAGCATCATCGGATCCGGCGGCGTGTTGTTGCGCCGGTTGTGAATGTATTCGAGCGGCGTGCCCTGAATCGTGTCGCCGGAATCAACCAGCAGGAGATCGGGATCGTCCTTCCGAGCTTGCTTGATGAGCGTCGCCAC
>DATISD010000243.1:0-7498 GCA_035469005.1 Pyrinomonadaceae bacterium
GGGTCATGAAAATCCTCTTGCGGCCCTGACTTTTCGTGGCCGCAATGTTCGTTTATACTTCGTTCACATCTGTTCCCCTTGACAGAACGCCGGGCGAGGCTGCTCGCGAGAACCAATCTGGATGTAAATTCAAAGGCGGTGAATCAATGTTCGAGTCATTCAACCAGACTAGCGATGCTGAGAAAGTAATTCTGCGAAAGCTGCGCGTTTGGATCGCGGCGTTGGCGGCCGTCTGCGTTCTAGCCGGCATCGGCATCGGCGCAATTCTCGCAGGCCGAACGGCGGTCGCTCAGAACGGTTTGTCCGCCAGTCGGGCGCCGGAGGCGCTTTCAGCTTCGTTTGTCGAGATTGCTCAGCGCGTTGAGCCGGCAGTCGTGAACATCGATACGACGCAAATGGCGGATTCGTCTGAGAGTGACAACGAAGATCGCGCTGGACGTCCGCAGAATCCTTTGTACGACATGCTGCGTCGCCCACCTCCGCGGCCGACACACGGAGTAGGCAGCGGCTTCATCATCGATCCGAAGGGCTACATTGTCACCAACCATCATGTGATCGACGGCGCCAATCGCATCACGATTGGCTTGCTCAACGGCGAGCGTTTTCGCGCCAGAGTAATCGGTGTCGATAAAGAGACTGATCTCGCGGTGCTGAAAATCGATGCTGACCATGATCTCCCGACGATGAGATTCGGCGATTCAAATGCAGCGCAAGTTGGTGACTGGGTGTTGGCGATTGGCTCGCCTTTTGGATTGGAACAGACGGTTACGGCGGGAATCATTTCAAAAAAGGATCGAGATTCAGCAGCCTTCCAAACCTTTCAACGTTTCCTGCAAACCGATGCCGCCATCAATCGCGGAAACAGCGGCGGCCCATTGGTCAACATGCACGGCGAAGCGATTGGGGTCAATTCCCAAATCGCAACTTTGACTGGAGACTATAACGGGATTGGGTTTGCCCTGCCTTCTAATGAAGCCAAGTTCGTCACTGAACAGATTCTTTCACAAGGCAGAGTGCGGCGCGGATTTCTCGGGGTAACTCTCGAGTCGGTGCGGGCGGAGTTCGCCCGCGTCTATCACTTGCCGGATGCCAAAGGCGCGGTAATCGCCGATATGCAGCCAACTCAACCAAACGAAATGACCCCGGCCGCCAAAGCCGGCTTGCAGGTCAACGACGTAATCGTCGAATTTAACGGACAGCCGGTCCAGGATTCGAACGATCTGATTGCGAAGGTCGCAGCCTCCAGCGTGGGCCAAACCGTGACCCTGACGATTCTTCGCGATGTCGAGGGTAAACTGGATAAACGTACGCTTAGCGCTACGTTGGTGGAACGGCCGGATTTCAGCGCCCGCGGGGACGCGACGCCAAAAGAAAAACCAGACGAGACCAGGAGCAACAGCGCGCGTCTCGGTCTGACGCTGGCCGAACTAACTCCGCAAATGATTGATGACAAGCATCTGGGCGGTGTGAAGGGGTTGTATGTAAAGGACGTCGATCCTAATGGGCTCGCCGCCGACCTTCCGGAATCGGTTCGGGTGGTAACCGGAGAGGTCATTACGCGCATCAACCGCGTTCCGGTAAACACGCTGGCGGAATTTCAACGCGTGCTCGACTCTTTGAAGCCGGGCGACCCAGTGGTGCTCAATCTGTCTCGCTACGATCGGCGGGGTGAACGCGCCGGCATCGTTCAGCGAATTGTTCAATTCACATATCAGTAGGAAGAAATCAGAGGTCAGAGGTCGGAGGTCAGAATGAGGTTTACGCTGACCTCTGATCACTGACCTCTGACCTCTTAAAAGAAATGGTGCAAGCAAAAAAAGCCTTAGCGAAAAAGTCGCGCGCGCCACGCGCCGCGAAAAATCCAAAGTCTTATCTCAACTACATTGGCGGCCGGTGGGTGCCTGGCTCCGGCGACGAGTGGAGCGAGAATCGAAATCCGGCCGATACACGCGACATTATCGGCCGTTTTCCCCACTCAACTCAGAGGGACGTCGACGACGCCATCGCCGCAGCCGGCGAAGCCTTCGACGTTTGGCGCCACACGCCGGCGCCGCGCCGCGCGGAAATTCTTTTTCGCGTGGGCGAAATCCTGATTCGCGACAAAGCGCAATACACCCGCGACATGACCCGCGAAATGGGCAAGGTCCTTAAAGAGGCCGGCGGCGATGTGCAGGAAGCGATCGATTGTACCTATTACGCCGCAGGTGAAGGCCGCCGTTTGCATGGCTTTACCACCCCGGCCGAAATGCCGAACAAGTTCGCGATGTGTGTGCGGCAGCCGATGGGACTGTGTGGACTAATCACGCCGTGGAATTTTCCGATGGCGATTCCGTCATGGAAGTTAATGCCGGCGCTCGTGTGCGGTAACACAGTTGTCATCAAACCTGCTGACGATACGCCGCTCTCAACTTACAATTTGGTGAAAGCGTGTGAAGAAGCAGGCATTCCCCCCGGCGTGGTCAACCTGGTGATGGGTCAGGGCTCTGTGGTCGGCAAACGGCTGACGGGCCATCCCGCTGTCCGTTTGATTTCGCTGACTGGCTCGACTGAGACGGGTCGCGTCGTTGCGTCTGCCTGTGCCGAGCGCAACGCGATCTGTTCACTCGAAATGGGTGGCAAGAATGCCATCATCGTGATGGACGACGCTGACGTTGACAACGCGATCGAAGGCGCTGTGTGGGGAGCTTTCGGAACTTCAGGACAGCGCTGCACTGCCTCATCGCGTTTGATCGTCCATAAGAAAGTCTACAAAGAATTTTCCCGGAAGCTGGCCGACCGCGCTAAAGCTCTGCGCATCGGCAACGGCGCTGATCCAAAAGTCGAGGTTGGCCCGGTCATTAACCAGGACGCCGTCGAAAAGATAATGAGCTACATCGACATTGGCCAGAATGAAGACGGCGCCACGCTCGCATGCGGAGGTCATCATCTGACAAAGGGCGCCTACGCCCATGGCCATTTCATCGAGCCGACGGTCTTCACCGACGTTACTCCGGACATGCGCATCGCCCAGGAAGAAATCTTTGGGCCGGTGACTTCCGTGATTCCCACGACGTCTCTGGACGAAGCGATCGAGATCGCGAATGGTGTGCAATACGGGTTGTCGGCCGCCATTTATACTCAGGACGTCAACCGCGCTTTTCACGCGATGAACGAAACGTATACCGGAATCTTCTACGTCAACGCCTCGACCATCGGCGCTGAAGTCCATCTTCCTTTCGGCGGCACGAAAGCCACCGGGAACGGCCATCGCGAAGCCGGCACACAGGTCCTCGACATCTTCTCGGAATGGAAATCGATTTACGTCGACTACAGCGGGAAGCTGCAGCGAGCGCAGATCGATAATAAGAAAGCGATCGGCTGACCGGTACCTACGCCTCCGGCGTGCACGTGAGGCGGCACTCCAGAGGAGTGCGTACCTCAACGACGGGTGCGATTTCGCACCCGTTTTGTTATTTTGGACGCACAAATGGATTCATCTCGCATCCGCAACTTCTCGATCATCGCGCATATCGATCATGGTAAGTCGACGTTGGCTGATCGTCTGCTCGAACTGACCGGCGCCGTCACTGGCCGCGAGATGGAAGCGCAGGTGCTCGACGATATGGATCTCGAGCGCGAGCGCGGGATTACGATTAAAGCGCACGCAGTGCGGCTGGATTACAGAGCGCAGGATGGACAAACGTACGTTCTCAATTTGATCGATACTCCCGGCCACGTCGATTTTTCTTACGAAGTATCGCGTTCGTTGTCAGCGTGCGAAGGCGCGCTTTTGGTTGTTGACGCTTCGCAGGGCGTCGAGGCGCAAACGCTCGCGAACACATATCTCGCCATCGAAAACAATCTGGAACTGATCCCCGTCATCAACAAGATCGACCTGCCCGGCGCGGAGCCGGAAAGAGCAATCGAAGAGATCCAGCACTTTATCGGCCTGGAAACTCACAACGCAATTCTTACCAGCGCCAAAACCGGCCAGGGGGTCGCCGAAGTGCTGGAAGCGATTGTCCGCGACGTGCCGCCGCCGAAAGGTGATGCAAATGCGCCGTTGAAGGCTTTGATCTTTGATTCCTGGTACGACTCGTATCGCGGCGTGATTGTTCTGTTTCGCGTGATCGACGGCGTCATTCGTCCGGGTATGAAGATTCGTTTCATGAGCGCGGGCCGCGACTATCAGGTTGATACCCTCGGAGTGAATCGCCCGCGACCGGCACCCATCGATCAGCTTGGCGTCGGCGAAGTTGGCTTCCTGACCGCTTCAATAAAGACCGTAGCCGATGTGCAAATCGGCGATACGATTACCGAAACTGTGCGGCCCACAACTGAGCCTTTTCCCGGCTATCAGGAAATCAAGCCCATGGTTTTTGCGGGACTCTACCCCGTTGATACAAACCAATATGAAGAACTGCGCGATGCGATGGATAAGCTGCGTTTGAATGACGCGTCGTTCTTTTACGAACCCGAGTCGTCCACCGCGCTTGGTTTTGGATTTCGCTGCGGCTTTCTCGGCTTGCTGCACATGGAAATTGTGCAGGAGCGTTTGGAACGTGAATTCGATCTCGATCTAATTACCACGGCGCCGGGCGTGCGCTACAAAGTGACTACAACTGACGGCAAAGTCACGGAAATCGATTCGCCGGCAAAGATGCCCGATCCTGGCCGGCTGGTGAAGATTGAAGAGCCCGCAATCCGGGCGACGATCCTGACTCCTGAAGAACATCTGGGCGGAATCCTGGCATTGCTGGAAGAAAAACGGGGAGAGCAGAAAGGCTTTGAGTACATCACGGCGAATCGAGTGATGCTGACCTACGAACTACCGCTGAACGAGATCGTGCTGGATTTTTATGATCGCTTGAAGTCAACTTCGCGGGGGTACGCTTCGCTCGACTATCATCTCGCCGGTTATTGGGAAAGCGATCTGGTGAAGCTCGACATTTTGGTATCCGGCGAACCCGTCGATGCCCTCTCGCTGGTTCTTCATCGCGACACAGCGGCCGTAAAGGGGCGGGCCCTGGCAGCCAAGATGAAGGAACTGATCCCGCGTCAGCTTTTCGAAGTTCCAATCCAGGCGGCCATCGGCGCGAAAATAATCGCGCGCGAAACAGTGAAAGCGATGGGTAAGAACGTGATCGCGAAATGCTACGGCGGGGACATCACGCGCAAGCGCAAGCTGCTCGAGAAACAGAAGGAAGGCAAGAAGCGCATGAAGAAAGTCGGCCGCGTCGAGATTCCGCAGGAAGCGTTTCTGGCGGTGCTGAAGGTTAATGAATAATGGATCAGATGAAGATCGTCATTTTTGAGCGGCGTTAGAACCGCACATCCAAGTCATGCAAACTCGCCGTCTTCCTCCGGCTCAATGAATTCTTGCGCGACCAATTCACGCCACGTTTTCATCACATCGTCCTTAGCGCCCATTGATTTCAAGGCCTCGCTGACGGTGCCCTGCTCCTGCTTCAACTCCGGAAACGTCAACAGCAGCATTGCGAGATCGCGCCAATCCGTTCCGGCTTTTGGCTGGCCGCGCCGCGCGTGATAAGCGATCACCTTATAAGCAATCAGTTCGGGGGGCGATATCAACCAGCACGTCTTCGATTCGTTTAGCATGCGGAAGTGTTGGGGCCGTGCGGACGTCGACCAAATGTCGATTGCGAGGCTTCTGAATCTGAAACAAGCGATAACCTTTACCCGGGCCGATCACTCGCACACGAACTGCGATGTGAAAACGCTCACTAAGATATTCGCGTACTTCTGCAGCAAGTTCGGTTGCGCGCGTGGAAACCAAATCGATATCCTGGCTCATGCGCGGCTCGTCAACATAAGCGTTGACAGCTTGCGCGCCAAATACGACGACATCGTCGCGTCCGCGCAGGAACTCCAACACAGCGTCGTGAATCGTCGCGAGAGGCAATTCTTCGCGCATCGCGAACTCCTTGAAGGTAAGAGTGCCAGCATTGAGCATTACCCTGAAATGATACGCGCGTCTAGAGACTTCTCCAAGATTCACGCACGTCAGAGCTCAGCGACTGCGCTATTAGCATTCTTTCGTAACTGAATTCATGTTAAAACCTAGATGACTATGGCATTCGAAAGCGACGAACAATCACGCCGGCCGACGAAACTCGTCACCATCTTTTGTGACGGCTCGAGCCTGAGCAATGGTAGCGACGCAGCGCGCGCGGCAGCGGTCGCATTGCTTGGCTATCAGGGACTGTGGCGGGCGTTCGGATTGTTTCTGGGTAAAGCGACCAATCAACAGGCAGAGATCGTGGCGGCCGCATTGGGTCTGGAAGCTTTGAAAGAACCTTGCCGGGTGAGTTTGCACACGGACTCTCGTTACGTCATCGAGACCATGAAGGGAAATTTTCGACGTAAGACGAATCACGATTGGTGGAAGCGTCTGGATGAAGCTGCCAGCCGTCATCAGATTGACTGGCGATGGTCCCAGGGGCACGCCGGCCATGTGATTCAGGAAGCCGCCGACCGCGCAGCGCGCAAAATCGCGGCCCTGGGACACGTCGAGCCGGCGGTCTTGCAGGATGCGGTGGACAGGATTGGCGTCATTGAACCGGAAGATAATGAGGTTGACGATACAGAGCTGTTCCCGGCTTAGGATGTGTCAATAGCGCGACCGTTAGCGAGTGGATCACTTCGCAACTTCGGCTTTACGAATTAACTCCCCCGCTCACGCCGATTGATTGTGACATGTACAGCTTGCGCGTGATTCACGGCGGGACGCCCGTGCCACCTCGCCAGACTGCCCACTGCCTCGCACCCTTCGCTCTCGCTTTCCAACGCTCAGAAACCTATAATGCGAGCAACCGACAACCCAAGCATCACATCAGTGATAGGTCGTATCGTGTTACCACTTTCGCCCAAATCAACCCGGCGGTTTTGTCTCGCGGCCCTGCTGGCTGCGGTGCTCTCTCTCAGCACCGGCGCACAGGTTGCCGAGCGCGGGTGGGAGTGGCAGAACCCCAAGCCACAGGGCAACGCGATCAGTGCAATTCGTTTTGCCGGCGATAAGCTGCATGGATGGGCCGTCGGAGCCGATGGTTTGATTCTCTACACAACTGATGGTGGATTTCGTTGGGAGCATCAACCAACGCGACTGGTCAATGCGCTGAACGGATTGTACGTTTTCGATCGCCAGCACGCATTTGCCGTGGGCGCGCGCGGCCTGGTTATCACCACCCGAAACGCCGGCGAAAAATGGATCGAGGCGAAAACGCCGACGAAGGATCACCTTAACTCAATCACCTTCGCTCCGGACAATCCGGCGCGCGGCTGGGCCGTCGGCACGTATGGTTGCATCCTGGCGACCATTGACGGGGGCGCCAACTGGGTCACTCAAAAGAGTCCGACGCAAGCACACCTTTATTCGGTTTCTTTCTTTAACAGGTATGTGGGCCTGGCGGTGGGTGACCGCGGTACGGTGGTCCGGACCAACGATGGTGGCCGCCACTGGAAAGAAGTGGTCCGAATGGGCCTGCTGCCGTTTACGGGT
>DATISD010000244.1:0-2703 GCA_035469005.1 Pyrinomonadaceae bacterium
AACCTTCGGCATCTTCACTCTGCCAAAGCCAATCATCCAGCGCAGTCAGGGTGGCCCCGCCGAAAACGTCTGGCGTGGTGTTTTGCGGGGCAGGCTCATCTGACGGTTTCAAGGGCAAAGGCTGTGTGTGTGTGGTCGCTCGAAACCCGGCGCGCACCAATGGCGCCAGCGAAACGGGGAATAGGAGTTCACGTGGCGCGTAGGATTCGATGTCTGCGGCAATTCGATCCCATGCTTCCTGGCCGGTGGCCTGGGTGGCGCGAAACTCGCCGGTCGAAACATCGAGGAAGGCCACGCCCACGCTCTCGCCGCGAGCATGAACAGCGCTCAGGTATGTTGATTCCCGGGCCTCGAGCAGCTGCGGATCGATTGGCGTTCCTGGGGTGACAATGCGAACGACTTCACGGCGCACGAGCTTCCTGGTTTTCGAAGCTTCTTCTGTCTGGTCACAGATGGCCACGCGATAGCCCTTGCGAACCAGTTTCGCAATGTAATTGGCGGCAGAGTGATGCGGTACGCCGCACATCGGAATCGGATCACCGCGCTCTTTGTGGCGCGCGGTCAAAGTGATTTGCAGCTCGCGTGCGCCGACGACCGCGACTTCAAAAAACAACTCATAGAAATCACCAAGGCGAAAGAACAAAAGCGCGCCGGGATGCCGGGACTTCAACTCCTGATACTGCCTGACCATTGGGGTAGTATTTGTCGCAGTCATGCGCCTGCCGGTGAGATGTCTGCCTCAGCGGATCGAGATTTCATAGTCGCGAGAATTCGAAAGCCTACATCGCAACCAGGAATCGTGCAAGTTCGCGCTTATATTTTTTGATTAAGAGATTGTTCTTGACAGTGCCTTGTAAAGGAATTAGTCTTTTCGCCCTAAACGAAAGAGATTGAGTGACTTCCGGAGTGAAAGACGAACGCACCCCGGTGTCGCTGAAAAGAAAAAAAGGACCGCTGGCTTCGTCTCTCCCCCTGTTCGTGTTCCGAAATCAAATGCTTGTCTCCAAGGCTTTAAATTCAGTAGCTGTTACTCCAGCAACCTACCCGTTCGACCTGAATTCGGAACACGTGGGTGAGCATGCAAT
Organism: Pyrinomonadaceae bacterium; assembly: GCA_035469005.1. Taxonomy (GTDB): domain Bacteria; phylum Acidobacteriota; class Blastocatellia; order Pyrinomonadales; family Pyrinomonadaceae; genus UBA11740. Next base: position 1,086 of record DATISD010000244.1, read on the forward strand.
GGCGCTGGTCGCGCTTAGCCACAGCAATACCGAGCAACAGATTTACACCGCGATGCTGGCCGAAATTGCGGCCGTGGGAACCCGGGTCGCATCGTTCACCACGCGCCGTCTGATGAGTCTCACCGGCATCACGGGCTACAGCACAGTGCGGCGAGGAGTAAATGGGCTCGTTAACAAACTGAGCATTGAGCGTCAGAAAGTCGCTGGTCACAACGGCGGGGATCATCCGCTGGTGGTTTACCTGGTCTTCACGCCTGAAGAGATTCTGGCGCGACGTCGCACGGTGGGACGGTCGATTTATCCGAAGGGCCTTCACGAACAGCATGGCGCATCGCTGGTTCGAGCCATGTCAAGGGTAGCCGCCGTGCGCGTGTTGAGCCGGCGCGAAGTGGAAGTCGCCTTGTGTTGTGCACAGGGGCTGACGAATGCGGAAATTGGATCGCGTTTGGAAGTCAGCGAGCAAACCGTGAAGTTCCACCTGCGAAACATTTTCGCCAAGCTTGGAGTGAAACGGCGCGCCGAATTGGTTTCACGTTTATTACGTGATGAGGTTCCTTAGCCGCTTAAGGGCATTAAGGTACGCACTCCTCCGAAGTGCTTCTCAAGAGCACGCACTCCTCCGAAGTGCTTCTCAAGAGCACGCCAGAGGCGTGCGTACCTGCGGCGTTTGAAAATTTGAAGTTACCTCGCGCAAGAGGTTTCCCTTTGTGGGTGGCTCCGTCATTCGCGTTTCGAGGGGCAGGCTTAAGGGATAATTCTGTTTTGAAGTAGAAAGCTGACTGATGATCGTTATGTCGAAAAAGGAAGCGAAAAAGGAAGCAAAGAAGAAAAAGAAGAAGAAAACGGCGCTGGTTATTTGCCGCGATCGGAAAGAATTCTGGACGACGCAAAAGCAATTTTGGCAGTGGGTTCGTGATGGCGTCGTGGTGAAGACAAGTGACCATCCGCTTACCGGCAATTTCCGGCGCGAGCATTCTGAACTGATGGTCCTGGTAAGCAATACGGTTTTGAACCTCGCGCACCCCAATCACATGCGCGAGGCTCTGCTTTCGCGGCGCATCGGCCTGGGTGGGAAATGAAAGTAATGGAGAGCAATCGGCAATTCTTGTCGGTGGCTGCGGTCTTATTGGTCATCATCGGCATGTCTGTCGTGGTGAACGCTCAAGGATCAATGCCGGGCTCGGGTTCGTCTGTCGAACAACCATCTGAACGTTATCGAATTGGTCCAGGCGATGTGTTGGATGTTCGTGTATACAATCGACCACAACTTTCGCGAGAGACCGTCCGCGTGGAAGGCAACGGCATGATTCGAATGCCGCTAATCGAAGGTGAGATCCAGGCTGCATGCAAGACCGAGGGTGAGTTGGCCAAAGACATCTCGACTCGGTATGCACGTTACTATCGCAACCTTCCGGTGGATGTTTTCATTAAGGAATATCACGCGCGCGAGGTCGCTCTGATAGGGGCGGTCAACGACCAGGGGCGTTACCAGATGCAGCGGCGAATCAGGCTGCTGGAGTTGCTGACCTTTGCCAAAGGACCGTCGGATAAGGCCGGGCAGACAATCAATATTGTGCGCGCGCCGCGCACGGACCTTTGCGCAACCAGTAACGAAGCG
>DATISD010000245.1:0-4257 GCA_035469005.1 Pyrinomonadaceae bacterium
GTCACACGCCTGACGTTTTCGGCGGGGCCACGCTGACAGCGCTGGACGATTGGCTTTGGCAGAGCGAAGAGGCCGAAAGTTTGCTCATCAAGCATTTTGGCGTGCGATCGCTCGACGGCTTCGGTTTGACTGGAAAAACAGCGGCGATCGTATCGGCGGCGTCATGCTTGCGTTACGCGATCGAAACGCAGAGAGGATCCGCCGCACACATTAACGACCTGATTTATTTTGAACCACAGGATCACTTGGTCCTCGACAACATAACGGTCCGAAATCTGGAATTGATCAAGCCCCTGAGCTCCGACGGTTCGGCTCGATCGTTACTCGACGTTACTGATGAAACTCAGACGGGAATGGGCGCCCGTCTGTTGCGCGCCTGGCTCCTGAGACCTTCCCTTAGACGCGGCGAGGCCGAAGCGCGCCACGGCGCGGTCGCGGAATTGCACGCGTCAAACATGAAGCGAGACGGCCTGCGTACGGCTCTTAAGGAAGTCGCCGACATTGAACGATTGAGCGGGCGTTTGAATCTGGGATCAGCCACTCCGCGTGACCTGGTCGCCCTGGGACGTTCGCTCGATCGAGCACCGCGCATTCGCGAATTACTGGATAATTCTCAATCAGCCTTGTTACAGGTGCTTCACGACGCGATTGATGACCTCGCAGATGTACGTGCGCTCATCGCGGCTGGAATCGAGGATGAACCTCCCGTGAAACTGATCGAGGGTGGAGTGATCAAGGCGGGCTACTCTTCCGAACTCGATGAATTGCGATCTCTCAGTCGCGACGCCAAGCAAACGATTGCCGGCCTCGAAGCCGATGAACGCGCCCGAACCGGAATCTCAACCCTTCGGATTCGTTACAACAATGTGTTCGGCTACTTCATAGAGGTTTCGAAAGCGAATGCGGCGCGCGTTCCTTCAGACTACGAGCGTCGCCAGACTTTGGCGAACGCCGAGAGATTCACTACGGCCGCGCTGAAAGAATGGGAAAGCAAAGTGCTTGGAGCGGAAGAACGAATCCTCCAGCTTGAATCGGAAATCTTCTCTCTCATCTGTCGCCAGGTGACCGCGGAAACTTCGCGCCTTCAGGCGACAGCACGGGCCTTAGCCTGTCTTGATGCGCTGGCGTCGCTGGCCGAAACCGCTGTGCGGCGCAGATATGTTCGACCGGCAATGCACGATGGCGATGAGGTCGAGATTATCCATGGCCGTCATCCGGTAATCGAGGCCTTCATCGACGAACCGTTCATCCCGAACAGCATCTATCTGAACAACTCAACCGACCGATTGCTGATCATCACCGGCCCGAACATGGGCGGGAAAAGCACGGTGCTGCGGCAAACAGCCGTTATCTGCATCCTGGCGCAGATGGGATCGTTCGTGCCGGCTGAGAGCGCGCGTCTGCCTTTGCTCGATCGCGTCTGGACGCGCGTGGGCGCCTCAGATGACTTAGCCCGGGGCCGTTCGACGTTCATGGTGGAAATGACTGAAACCGCGGCCATTCTTCACAGCGCAACGCCGCGTTCACTGGTCTTGCTCGATGAGATAGGAAGGGGCACGGCGACTTTTGATGGATTGTCGATCGCCTGGGCTGTCGCCGAATATCTGCACGACTCAGCTGAGCATTGCGCAAAGACTTTGTTTGCGACGCATTATCACGAGCTTACTGAATTGGCGGAGCGTTTGCCGGGCGCGCAGAATTATCAAATCACCGCCACCGAACGCGAGGGTGAAGTGGTCTTTCTTCATCGCCTTGAGCGTGGCCGCGCGTCCAAGTCTTATGGCATCGAAGTGGCGCGACTTGCCGGGCTGCCGCCGGCAGCATTAACTCGCGCTCGTGAAGTCCTGCAGCGGCTGGAGCGCTATGAATTGGATGTGTTTTCAGAAGAAGTGGGGGAATTGAAGGCCGAACGCGCCACTGCAGTGGGCGCGACTGAGCCATCAAGCGCAGATGCGGCGCTAACCAAAGCGGGAACGCGCGCAGCCCGACGTCGCGTCGCGGCGCAAGCATCTTTTTTCGATCTGGCTAATCAGAAAGTGGTAGATGAATTACGGGAAGCTACCGTCGAAAACATGACCGCGGAAGAAGCTAGGAACTTCATCATTGAGCTGCGAAAGAAATTGATTTAAGGGAGGCAGAAACCCGACCGTGAGGGAGGGTGCAAAGAAGTGTGGGATTCCGAGTTTGATAGTAACGATTTTCCGCTCGCGTACCTAATCACGATTCGTTGTTACGGAACCTGGCTTCATGGTGATGAACGGCTAACCGTTGATCGACATGGCTTAAATGTTTACGGAAGGCGGCGGCGGGCCCCAAACGCAAAACTTGAAAACATTATGCGTCAAAACATGGAGCGAGAGCCTATCGTTCTAAACGAGAAACAGCGCGCCGCCGTAAAAGACTCTATCAAAGATGTATGCAATCACCGCGGCTATGATCTCCGAGCAGTAAACGTGCTAACTAATCACCTTCACGTTGTCGTGTCTGCGCAGTCAAGGCCCGAACCGATTGCTGACGCCTTCAAGAGTTATTCAACGCGCAAACTTCGCGAAACTGGTTTGATTGGAGATCAGGTGCGGCCTTGGGCGCGCGGAAAGAGTAGACGATATCTTTGGAAGCCAAAACACGTTTCGCGTGCAATTGACTATGTTCTTCATGGGCAGGGTGACCTTCCCGACTTCGATGACTGAGTTCGCACCCTCCCTAACGGTCGGGTTTCTGCCTCGCTACGACGCTTTGGCGGCGTCGCGAATCACCAGGTCAAAAGTTCCGGGGGCAACCTTGCGAAAGCGGGTGTTTCGATTAAGCGAGACGGCGATGCTGATCGTGGGATTATTTCCAGTGAAGCTGAATCCGCCTTCAATCAGCCGGTTGTAAATCTCGTTTACGTGCAATGGGCCGCCGGCTTCCCGCAAAATCATGGTTGTGGCTTGCGGAATTGTCCGATCAAAGAACCGATCATTGATGGCCTCGATATTTGTTCGCAGCGGCGGAATATTCTGTCTCTGAGGTATGACCGGATGCTGCGCCAGTTCCGCCCGAGCGATTCGTCTTTGCAGCTCAATCTCAAGTTCCCCCACCGAGGTTGTGCCCACCGGGGTCGACGGCCCGTTCATCACGTTTGACAGCAGTCGGACAATTGCCGCTTCGGTCTGGCCGGCCAGTGTGTCCATTTCGATGAGTTCACCGCGAATTATCTCGGCTTCTGACTCTAACTCGGCCAAACGGGCAGCCAGGCGTGTGCGCGTGGCCCGCGACTGGCGCAGGTTCTGCTCGAGTTTCGCGATTAAGGTTTCGTTCGCCATCTGACATTGCCGATTGTAAATTGCCGATTGCCGATTGGCAATAAAGTTATCCCGATTCGGATTACTGGAGATCAGGAAACGAGTCTCCAGACAGATGTCTCGTTTTCGGTTTCACGAGCCGTCCACCATTCGCCTCATGGCAAGTTGGATCTAGACCACGCCGAATAAGCTGAGAAATACGCTCGGGCCGGTCGCGTCCAATTTGTTAAGTTGAGGTTTCCGCGCGAGGCCTCATTGCGGCGAGTAAAAGTGTGAGCGGAGCGATAATGAGGTTGGCGCTCCTGAAAAACAGGATTGAATGGCTTAAGCCAAATCCTGACGCCCCGGCTCAAAACCTCGAACACCGGTACATGGATCGATCGTCATCCGCTCACGGTGCCATTATAAGAAATTGTCGCCCCTGACGCGAGAACAGAACGACGGTTCAATTGCAGTGGTGAAGAGTGGCTATTATCTAAATGGTTTACCGATCGCGCTCGACGATATAGGCAGGGATGGACTTTAGAATTTCGGCGGAGGGTGAATCGTCCAGGCCATCCAACGCCGAAACGGCGGTGATGGCATATTCAACCGCTCTTGCCTGTGCGAGTTGAAGCGCGCCCGTGCGCGCGAGAGCAGCTTGCAATTCTTCGCGGCTAACGCTTTGATATCCGCGCTCGCTGATGACCGTTTGAATCGCCGAACGTAACTCAGGTTCGTGCTGAAGCAGGAATATCAGCGGCAACGAGATTTTGCCTTCAACCAGATCTGCCCCGGCGGGTTTACCAAGCACGTCCTGCGAGCTGGTAAAGTCAAGCACGTCATCAATCAACTGAAATGCGATGCCCAGGTTCATCCCATAGTCGCGCAGCATCTGCTGCCGGGTCGGCGTGGCGCCGCCAAGCAAGGCGCCGATTTCACAGCATGCGCTAAAGAGAAACGCAGTCTTGCGCGCGATGACATCAAAGTACTG
>DATISD010000246.1:0-8105 GCA_035469005.1 Pyrinomonadaceae bacterium
AGAAATCTTCGCCATCTGCATTAACGACAGCGTGCCTTCCTGCATGCGCGCGCCGCCCGACGCAGCAAAGATGATCACGGCGCCGCGTTCTTTGATGGCGTGCTCGATCAACCTGGTGATCTTTTCTCCCACTGCTGAGCCCATCGAGCCGCCGATGAAGTTCATGTCCATCGCGCCGGCAAAAACTCGATGCCCCCCGACTTTACCGCGCGCCGTGATTACGGCTTCCGGCAAGCCGGTCGCGGCCTGTGCCTGGGCGATTCGTTTTGTGTAAGGTTTGCTGTCGACAAAGTCGAGCGGATCGGTTGAAACTACTTCGGCGTCCAGTTCTTCGCAGTGCGCATCGTCAAACAACTTTTCCAGCCGGTCGTAGGCGCCCAGCCGAAAGTGGTAATTGCAGTGGACGCAAACCTGGAGCGCCTCTTCCAGCTCTTTCTTGTAGAGATGTTCGCCGCACTCTTCGCAGCGCACGAAGACATTCTCAGTGCGTACGACGCGATCCTTGTCGCTGACCGGCTCGATCTTGCCTTTCTTTTTGCGAAACCAGGGCATAGCAAACAGAGGTCAGAAGTCAGAGATCAGAAAACAGCCTTTGACAGGAAAAAGTTCAACAATGAAAGCTGAAGAAAAAGGGTAGCACAAAAGACCTGGTTACAGAACCGGGAGGCGGCAGCGACCGAGTTCTTTCTGCTCGCTCATTCGAGAGAGTTTGGCTCTACCATTATCTAAAACTCAATTCCTTTTTGCGCCCGAATGCCCGCCTGGAATGGATGCTTGACTTCAGTCATCTCGGTCACCAGGTCGGCAGCTTCGATCAATTCCTTCGGAGCGTCGCGGCCGGTGACCACGATGTGAAGTGAAGGTTGCCGTTCGCGCGCGGCGTGAATTTCCGAAAGCACCTCATCAAGGGGCAACATGCCATAGCTCAGCACGTACACGAGTTCGTCGAAGACGAACAGATCGTAATCACCGCTGCGAAGCTTCTCGACACAGAGGTTCCATGTGTTGCGTGCGGTTTGTCGATCCTGTTCGGGGTTCTTGGTGTCCCAGGTAAAGCCGTCGCCCATGGTGTGAACTTCAATGCCCAGCTTCTCGGCGGACACGTGTTCGCCATAGCGATCGTTGCGCGACTTCATGAATTGGACCATGCAGCAGCGCAGTCCCTGACCCGCCGCTCGCATCATCAGTCCCAACGCGCAGGTGGTCTTGCCTTTTCCGTTTCCAGTGTGAACAACGAGGAGGCCTTGAGTATTTTCCTGGTAATTATCGCGGCGCCATTTGTATTTCTTTTCGATTATCATGAGTCAGAACGGCCTGCGGTAGCGGGCCGTTGATCCAGAGCACAGAGAATGATCTTCAATCGTCAAAATCAGGCAAATCGTCGCCTTGACCATTAACTACATAGTCAATAGCGCGTGCAAGACCTCGTTCGTTCCACAGGAATCGATTACTTCCCTTGTCAGACCAAGGACTTCTGGTATTTTTCCAACAACCCTTCTCTCGCATTTTTCGGGTTGCGTTTGCCTTGAATGCATTAAGCGCGATCTCCGGCTTCTTTTCACCGATTGAAGCGACTACATGCGCATGATTGGTGCGAACGTTTATCGCGTGCAAGTGCCAACCACGAATCCTGCACGTTTCGCGGGTCGCCTCGTCGACGCATTTACGCTGGGCAGAGTCGAGAAACACCGGATCGCTCTTCAATCGTTGTGTATTTGTCTTCAGCCATTTTTCTTCGGGTGGAAGCCGGGCCGATTTGTAGCGATTCCGAAAACGATTTACAGAACCGCGACTGTCGCCATGCAGCCACGTCCCGTACGAGCGAAAGGTAATCAAGTAGGCGAGTGGAGTATCAGTATCGTTCCACATCGAATTGTGATGTATGTGCGTTAACCGCCCGCTACCGCAGGCGGTTCTGACAGGATCGCGATCAACCGCCCGCTACCGTAGGCGGTTCTGACAAGGCATCCTCGGTTATGTCCCTCGATCCGTTGGCGCGTTTGATGGCGTCCTGGAGCAATGGCACGACTTGCTGTTCAATCTCCGCGCAATTGCCCTTAAGCGTGCAGCCGGCGGCGTTGCGATGGCCGCCGCCGCCGAATTGCTCGGCAATCTTCGCGACATTGACGTCACCCTTCGAACGCAAACTGGTGCGGTAAACACCCGGCCCGGTCTCTTTGAATAGCGCCGTGGCTTCGACTTCGCCCACCGCCAAAGGATAGTTCACAAATCCGTCGGCATCTTCTTCGGAAGCTTTGCTCTGCTCCTGCATTTCGATCGTCTGCCACATCCACGCTACGTGGCCGGTCTCGTCGCGCCTGGCGGTTGCCAGCACATGACCCAGCAATTCGATCTTTGGCCACTGATAACTTCCGAAGATCGCTTCGGCGGTCTTCGCCGGCTTTACCCCCGTCCGGACCAACTCGGAAGCAATCTTAAAAGTGCGTTCAGTGGTGTTCGAGTAATGAAATGATCCGGTATCAGTGAGCAGGGCGGTGTAGACGCATTCAGCGATTTCTTTCGTGACGCGTACGCCGGTAGCCTTGCAGAGGTTGTAAATCATTTCGCCTACGGCAGCCGCGGTCGAATCGATCCAGTTTATCGTGCCGAACAGTTCCGTGGTCGAGTGGTGATCGATATTGACGACAAACTGTTTTTCCAGATCGACGAGCCCGGGCCGAGCGATATCTGAGCATTCGATCACGAAAATGGCGTCGTATGCACAATCAACGTTGGGGATGACTCGAATCGTGTCGGCGCCGGGCAGTTGCTGATACGCGTGAGGCGCCGGATCATGCATGATTACTTCGACCTCTTTGTTCAGGGCCTTGAGCAGCCAGAAGAGGCCTAAAGACGAGCCGAGGCCATCACCGTCGGGACGTATGTGAGAGGTAATCGCAAAGCGATCTTTCTTTTCAATTAGTTCAACTACCTGACTAAGCATTGCATGGCACAGACTTTAGTCTGTGACTTTCCTATCTAAGAACACAGGCAAGAGTCTGTGCTACTTTTTTTCCATCTCTTCCAGCAGCGCATCTACGCGCGTCGCTTTCTCTTCGACCATGTCGCGAACGAAGTGAAGCGCGGGAGTATGCCGCAAATTGAGCGCAAATCCAAGCTGCTTGCGTACATAAGGCGCTGCGTGACGCAGGGCCAGCAGCGCCGTTTCATGCTCCTGCTCGTCACCCTCGACCGTTACGTAAACGCTGGCGTCGCGCAGGTCATCGGCAACGCGAACCTCGGTAACGGTAACCATCGTTAGTCGCGGGTCTTCGAGTTCGTAACCAACAATCTGCGCAATTTCTTCGCGCAGCGTCTCCGCGATGCGCTCCGGGCGATGCATAACTCTCGTAGTTTCGAGTTCCGAGTTTAGAGTTTCGAGTCAAGCTTAACTCGAAACCAGAAACCCGAAACTCGAAACTTGTTTTTACAGTTCCGTGGCCGCAACCTTCTCGATAATGTACGCTTCGATCTGATCGGAGACTTTGACGTCGTTAAAGTTTTCCAGGCCGATACCGCATTCAAAGCCTTCCCGCACTTCGGAAACGTCGTCTTTGAACCGCCGCAGTGAAGCTATGCTGCCTTCCCAGGTGACCACGCCGTCGCGAATCAGGCGCGCGCGTGCATTGCGACGGATGATGCCATCGATCACCATGCAACCGGCCACTGCCCCGATTCGAGGAACGCGAAAAACTTCGCGGACGTCGGCTTTGCCGAGAATCTTTTCTTTCTCGATCTTCTCGAGCATGCCGATCATCGCGGCCTTAATTTCTTCTTCGACCTTGTAGATGATCGAGTGCAAACGAATGTCCACGCTTTCCTGTTTCGCCAAATCGTTGGCCCGCGATTCAGGTCGTACGTTAAAGCCGATAATTACGACTGCGGTAGACGCCGACCCGGCCTGTGTCGCTGAGGCGAGCAACACGTCGGATTCTGTAATCGCGCCGACGCCAGAACGAATGACTTTCACTTTCACCCGTTCGCTCGACATCTTTTGCAGCGTAGACTTCAACACTTCAACTGATCCCTGCACGTCGGCTTTAAGAATGACCAGGAGCTCTTTGACTTCGGTCTCGCCGAGGGCCTCGATACCTCTTTTGGTCGTCTTAAGCAGCGTCCGCTGGCGTTCAGCTGACTGCCGGTGACTGGAAATTTGCTGCGCGCGGGTGACATCTGCCACCACCTGGAAAGATTCGCCGGCTTGCGGCACGCCTTGCAGACCGAGTACTTCGACCGGAGTTGCCGGCCCGGCTTCAGTTACCGGCTCGCCGCGATCATTGAACATCGCTCGGACCTTGCCGAAGATTTGCCCGACGATAAACGGATCGCCAACGTGCAGCGTCCCCTGTTGAACCAGAGCGGTTGCGACCGAACCGCGACCGCGATCGAGTTTGGCCTCAAGTACGACACCGGACGCCAAACGCGTGGTGCTGGCGCGCAGGTCCAAAATGTCTGAAGTAAGCAGGATTGTCTCGAGCAGAGTATCGAGGTTCTGATGTTTCTTGGCTGAGACTTCGACCATTTCAGTCTCGCCACCCCAGGCAACCGGATTCAGTCCCTGTTGAGATAGCTCCTGACGGACGCGGTCGGGATTAGCATCCGGTTTATCGATCTTGTTGATGGCGACAACGATCGGGACCCCCGCGGCGCGGGAATGCTCGATGGCTTCAATTGTCTGTGGCATGACGCCGTCGTCAGCGGCGACGACGAGGACCACGACGTCGGTCGCTTTGGCTCCACGCGCGCGCATCAACGTAAATGCTTCGTGACCCGGCGTGTCGAGGAAAACGACACGACGCTTTTCGGCGGGATTGTCCGGGCTGGGAACCTCGACGCTGTACGCGCCAATATGTTGCGTGATGCCGCCCGCCTCTCCGCCGGCGACATTCGTAGTTCGAATGGCATCGAGTAACGAGGTCTTTCCGTGGTCCACGTGGCCCATGACGGTGACCACCGGAGCGCGCGGAACTTCGACATCGTCGGCATCGGCCGCGATAAGTTCTTCGAACTCTTCTTCGGCGACCATTTCTTCGAAGGGCACAAAAGTAACCTCATAACCGAAGCGCTTCCCGAGATCTGCGGCTACTTCGTCGTTCAAAGCCTGGTTGATCGTGGCGAATACACCTCTCTGCAGAAGCAGTCCCACCACCTCTTTCGGCTTGATACCGAGCTTCTCGGCAAACTCTTTGACGGTAGAACCTTCGACCAGACGAACCGGCTTGAGATCAGACGCAGTCGAGACTTGCAGCCTGCCGGCGATGCGATCTTCGAGACTCAGCACGTCCGGCGGCGCAATGAAGTCGCGATCAAACTTGCTTCCTTTCCCGTCGGCGCCTCGTTTGCCGGTACGGGTCGAGCCGCGACGCGAACGACGTCGGCCGGCGTCTGGCGGCGGAATGTATGTAGTTTGGGGCGTCGCGGTTTCGCCGGGAGTACCGGTGTATTCCACGCGACCGCGCGGCGCACGTTCGCGGGTTCGCTCCCGGGCTGGCGGTACGGTCGGGGGTGGCGCCGGAGCGCGTTCGCCTGGCCGAATGCCGGCATTCAAAGCAGCCGCGGTTGGACGCAGCACTCTCACCTGGCGCGCGGGCGGAGGCGAAGCTTCTTTCCGCACGGGTTCTGGTTCTGCTGCTTCGACGACAACGGGAGCCGGCGCCGGCTCTGACGCAGGCACTTCGGATTCCGGAACCGGTTTCGGCGCGCGCACGGCCGGGGCCAGTCGGCGAACAACCTGAGAAGGTGGTTGCGGCGCCGCGATTGTTTCCTCAACCGGAAGAGGTTCGGGCTCGAGGGGTTCGATCGGCGCGGCAACCTCCGGCACCTCTTCCAGGGGTGGTTCCTCGACAACCGGGCGGGCGGCTTTCTTGACGATTCGGACTGCGCGTTTGACGGCCGTGTCTTTCTTGGGAAAGTACTTGTCGCGAATCTTTTCCGCGAGTTCTTTCGAAATTGAGTTCGAGGGCACACTGACATCGACCCCTTCGCGCCGCACTTCTTCAATCAGGCGTTTGGTGTCGATTTTCAGATCTTTAGCGAGATCGTAAAGGCGAACTTTTGAAGTAACTGCTGACATGCGCTCCTTGCTGCTGGCGAAACGTGTTGCCTCGGAACACCTTTCGCGCGCAGGCTCGAAGAGCGCTGCTACGGCAGGCGTCGGAGGCGGGGCGTACGCCCAAGGGCGCGTACGCGACGAATATTTGGCCGCTTCAGAAGCATTTCATCGCTTCTCGTCCTCAGTGCTTTCGTCCGTCGCGGCCATTTCGTCGGGTGACGGAGCGAAAGATTGTTCATCTGGCGAAGAGCTTGCGACAGCTTCGCCAACTTCAGCGGGGTCAACTGCCAGGGACATGTCGGGAGCAGGGGTCACGACATCCGGCCGCAGATCACGGCCGGGCTCCTGCAGGATCAGTTCATCGACGCTCATCGGATCGGCTTCAGTGAGCGCAACCGGATCGGCTGAATCTTCGGCTCGGATTGTTTGTTCGGCTGAGAACGGAGTGCCGTGCTCAACAGCCTCATCGTATCCGGCGGCCGTCATGTCGTCGTTCGGCTCAATCTCAGTCGCCGGAGCGCTCTCGTCCAATTCTGAGGACGAGGCGTGTTGTTCGATTTCAGCGCCAGCTTCGTTGTCTCCGGCGGATGCTTCGCCTTCAGCGGGCTGCAAGCTTCGATCACGCACCTGAATTACCGATTGAGCGGCAGCGAGAATTTTTTCTGCTTCGTCCAGACTGACGTCCAGAAATTCAACCAGATCGTCAACCGAAGTGGCGGCCAGTCCGTCAATGTCGGTCACGCCGTGCTCTGCGAGCGCTTCGGCCTGCTGTGCCGTCACGCCTTCGATTGCCGACAAGGGAACCGGCGCTCCAGAGGCGATCATCGCGCCCATCGCCTCGGCGACTTCTTTCTTCAATTCCTCTTCGCTGCGGATATCAATGTTCCAACCAACCAGTTTCGTGGCGAGTCGCACGTTCTGTCCGCGCTTACCAATAGCCAGGCTGAGTTGGTCTTCGTTGACGATGACTTCCATCTGGCGATTTTCAATGTCGGTGATACGCACCTGATTGACCTTGGCCGGCGAGAGAGAATTCGCCGCGAAGACTGAAGGCTCTTCAGACCATTCGATAATGTCGATTTTTTCGCCGCGTAACTCGCGAATGATTGCCTGTACGCGAGATCCCTTCATGCCGACGCAGGCGCCGACCGGGTCAACATCGCGCTCGTTGGAAACGACCGCAATCTTGGCGCGTTCGCCCGGTTCGCGCACACAGGACTTGATCACGACAGTGCCGTCATAAATCTCAGGCACTTCCATTTCAAACAGGCGCTCGAGAAGTTCCGGGGAGGTGCGCGAGACTTCGATCTGCGGCCCTTTTGATTCTTTTGAAACGTTGGTGATGACCACGCGAATGCGCTCGCCCTGGTTCCACTGTTCGCCGCGTGACTGTTGCGAGCGCGGCAGAATGGCTTCGAGATTTCCGAGATCGACAATCATGTTTCCGCGCTCAAAGCGCTTGACGAAACCGTTGACCAGCTCGCCCACGCGATCAATGTATTGCTCGTAGACGTTCGAGCGAACCGCGTCGCGCACTTTCTGAAACAGGATTTGCTTGGCTGTTTGCGCCGCGATGCGGCCCAACTCTTCCATGGGCATTGGCAGCAGGAGTGCGTCGCCAACTTCAACTTCGTCGCCGCCGAGCTCACGCGCTTCATCGATCGAAAGCTCAGTCGAAGGGTCGGCAACCTCGTCAACGACAACTTTCGACGCCGCCAGTTCCAGCCCGGTTTCGGGACTCCAGTCAACCTGTATGTCCTCACCGCCCTTAAACTGTTTCTTCGCGGCGGCCCGCACGGCTTCCTTGATCGCCTCAATCACTAAGTCGCGATCAATACCTTGCTCCTGGCACAGGGCTTCTATGTTTTGCGCAATGCTCGTACTCATTCAATTAAGTTTAGTTTTAACGGCTACGGTTCCTGATTAAATCCCGATCGATAGCTTCCCGTTCACGCGAGCGATGAAACTCGCTTTCGACATCCACTTCCAAATTCGCCTTCGCAATTGCGTCAAACGGAAGTGCGACGCGGCCGCTCGTTCGATCATCGAAAAT
>DATISD010000247.1:0-3520 GCA_035469005.1 Pyrinomonadaceae bacterium
CTCGTCGATTAGTACGTCTAAATCTTTGCTCATTGCCATTATCGCTTTGCGTTCTCATGAGGCTACCGGGATTCTTCAAACGACAAATTCTTGTCGCGCGGGTATACGGCATTCCAGTGCGCATTGATTATCGCTGGTTCATCGTGTTTGCGATGAGCGTCGTATTAATCGCCGCAAACGTCCGAAAGCATCCATTACAACTCAGTAAGCTGACAATTCCGGCAACCGGCGACTTTGTCGCCTGGACGCTGGGAGTTGTGACTACGTTGGGGCTCTTTCTTTCTGTGTTTGGTCACGAGCTGTCGCATGCGTTAATGGGGCGCGCCGAGGGAATTGAGATCGAAGAAATAGTGCTGCATCCGTTTGGCGGGCTGGCGCGCTTGAAAACTCAACCGCAAAACCCCAAAGCGGAATTTCGCATTGCTGTCGCTGGCCCGGCGGCGAGTTTCGTTTTCTCAGTGATTGCCTTCGCAGCCATGATTCTGACAGCGACGCTGCAGTTCAATTTTGGCACGGCATTCTTCTTTTTTATCGGCGCGGGAAATCTGCTGCTGGCAGTTTTTAACTTGTTTCCGGGCTATCCGCTCGACGGCGGTCGAGTGTTGCGCGCGATCATCTGGAGGCGGAGCGGCAACATTCGCGAGGCGACACGCATTGCCGGCTTTTGCGGTCAGTTGATGTCATTGGTGCTGATCGCCTTCGGAATTTATATGGCTTTGGCGCCAACGTTTCGAGCTTACTTCATGGGCCTGTGGTCAGTGCTTGTGGGTGTATTTTTGTTGGGAGCGGCAACCAGTGTCGTTCGTAGCGTACGGCCAACCGCGACCGTGCGCGATGCAATGTCCCCGCCAGTTTCGCTTGACCCCGACCTTCCCATCAGCCGGTTTGTCGACGAGATTCTTCCTTTGCATCGCTTTGCCAGCTTTCCTGTAGCGCATGATAGTCGGCTGCTGGGAATTCTCTCGCTTGAAGATCTAAAGAAGATTCCGCGCGACCGTTGGCGCAGCCTGCGCGCCCGCGAAGTCATGCGGGCGGTGAACTCATCATTATTCGTTCCCGAGAATGCCACGATTGAGAGCGCGACTGAACTGATTGAACGGAATGGCATCGGCGCGGTAGCAGTTGTGACGGGATCAGGCGAGTTGGTTGGCTTCTTCCGAAGGGGGCGGCTACGAAAGAAATAATTCGGAAACATCGTTGCCACGCGCGCATTTTTCCGCGATAATCCAAGCGGAGCGTCCGTGAACCGTAGGGCGGGCGCCACCATCTGCGGGGACCCTTTCCGGCAATCGATTTTTGATTTCACGGCTGATGTGAAGTCGACATCAGAGGGTATCCGACTATTCGTGAATTCCATTTTTGTGCGCGCATGCTCTTCTTGTTGGTACCAATAAAGGACTATCTCGCGAGACTGACTGAACTACGTTCGCTCGTCGACATCGCGCTGGTTTTCCTGCTTGTTTACGGCGTTCTGAAACTGTTGCGGGGAACCCGCGCGGCGGCCATGGCCGCCGGCTTGGGAGTTTTCGGTTTCCTGTACTGGTTGGCTGTCAATCATGGCTTGACCACGCTTGAGTTCGTTTTGCGCGGCGCCTTGCTTTACATCGGCGTGGCGATCATCGTCCTTTTCCAAACCGAGATTCGACAGGCCTTAATAACTTTTGGAAATCGATTTCGCGTACCGTTTGGCCGCCGGCATCGCGGCCAGTTTGGCGAAAGCATCTATGATGAAATTGTGCTGGCGGCAACGACTTTGGCTTCGACAAAGACTGGCGCCCTGATCGTGATTGAGCGCAACGTTGGTTTGAAAGGAATAGTCGACGCGGGCGTGCGGTTGGATGCAGAACTCAGTTACGATCTGATCGTTTCAATCTTCAATCCGGCCTCGCCGCTTCACGACGGCGCTATCATTGTCCGCGACGATCGCATCGCAGCGGCTTCGTGCTTTCTGCCGTTATCGCTTAATCCGCTCTTGTCGAAAGACCTCGGCACCAGGCATCGCGCGGCTTTGGGTATCACGGAGGATTCAGACGCGGTCGCCATTGTCGTGTCGGAGGAAACTGGTCTGGTATCGTTCGTTCGCCGGGGCAGAATCAAACGCGCGCTCGATGTGACGCGATTGCGCGCTGCGATTTATAAACAACTGGAAAGGCGCCCGCGGAAATCGGATCCGCATGGCACTGAATCAGCCGAAGCAGAAGAAGCTGTGTCAGCTTGAATGGGACATGCCTCAAAGAAATCAAAAACGGTTTGCAGGCTCTGCCGGAGGTTCCTGGCAAAAGTTTCGCGGGATTTTTGCCGAAGATTGGGGTTTGAAGTTACTCGCGCTCGCGATCACGCTGGTCCTGTGGTTTATGGTTTCAGGTCGGATCACCGAACGCGAGGTCATTATTGAGGCAAAGCCGGAAGGGAAGCCTGCGCCAGCGTTCGAAGTTAAAGAAGTAGTTGCCACTCCCGCGAAAATTAGAATACAAGGTCCAGTCAACCATTTGAACGAAATCGAAAAGCTTACAGTGCCAATTTCAGTCGAAGGGCGTCGTGAGAGCTTTGACGTTTCGCCGATGCCTTTGCCGGTTCCGGATCGAGACATCCAACCGCTGGGCACAATCAAGGTTCACGTGACGATTGTTGCCAGCGGCAATTCGCCTGCAAAATCGCTAAACACAAATTGAAGCCGAAAAAACCAACGAAACTTTTCGGCACCGACGGCATCCGCGCCAAAGCGGGCGAGTTCCCGCTGGACTCCACGACGGTTCGTACCGTTGGTGCCTCACTGGGTGAGCATCTTGCCGAACGAACAAACGGACGCGCGCCGCGAATCATCGTAGGTCGCGACACGCGCGAATCAGGTCCGCAGATTGAGCAAGACCTGATGGCGGGTGCAGTCGCGGTCGGCGCAGAGATCGAATCAGCTGGAGTCGTTACCACGCCAGGCGTAGCATTTCTCACGGCCGCCCTTTTGGCTGATGCCGGCGTCGTCATCAGCGCATCGCACAATCCATATCACGACAATGGCATAAAGATTTTCGATCCATCCGGACGCAAGCTTGATAACGTGACTGAGCAAAAAATCGAAGCTGACATTGTCCAGGGCAGATTTGCAGATCTGACCGATGGCGATAGCAGAGCGCGCGGCAACGAAAGCCGACAGCGAGAGCTGCACCGTCGCTACCTTGATTATCTTCAGCACGAGGTTGCCGGCGATCTATCGCTCGATGGATTAACGATAGTCTTGGATTGTGCGAACGGCGCGGCATCTGACCTTGCGCCCGAACTCTTCAAGCGCCTGGGTGCGAACGTACTTCCAATCAACAACCATCCTGACGGCCGCAACATAAATCTCAATTGTGGCTCGCTGCATATTGAGGGATTGCGGGAACGCGTCGTGAGTGAAGGCGGGGATTTGGGTGTTGCCTTTGACGGGGATGCGGACCGGGCCCTATTTGTTGATGCCCGGGGCGAGTTCGTTGATGGTGACGCCACGCTCTGGATTCTGGCAAATTATTTGAACTCGCGTGGC
>DATISD010000248.1:0-2992 GCA_035469005.1 Pyrinomonadaceae bacterium
CTGAAACTTTCGGCGCGTGAGTTGCGCGATCTTCGGGGCAAGGAGATGGCGATGATCTTTCAGGATCCGATGACCGCGCTCAATCCGTTCATGCGCGTGTCAAAGCAGTTGATGGAGGTGACGCAACTTCATCTGGGCCACACGAAGGTCCAGGCCCGCGAACACGCGGTAAGAATGCTGGAGCATGTCGGCATCCCAGACCCGGCCGAACGCATTGACAGCTACCCACATGAATTCTCCGGCGGCATGCGGCAACGTGTAATGATTGCCATGGCGTTGTCATGCGAACCTGATCTATTGATTGCCGACGAACCGACGACAGCCCTCGACGTGACAATCCAGGCGCAGATACTCGAATTAATCAAACGTTTGAAGGCTGAAACCGGAGCGAGCGTAATTCTGATCACACACGACCTCGGCGTTGTGGCCGGAATGACTGATCACGTGATCGTTATGTATGCAGGCAGGATTTTTGAGCGCGCGCCTACCGCCGAGCTTTTTCAGAACCCCGGCAATCCGTACACCCGAGGACTCCTGCGCTCAGTTCCCGATCCAACTGATGAACAAGGCCAGCTCTACCAGATTCCGGGACAGCCGCCCGACCTGGCGCACTTGCCTGATGGTTGTCCTTTTGCGCCGCGTTGCGAACGCGCAGAGGAGATTTGCAGTCGCGAGGTCCCGCCGTTTGTGCAACTGACAAGTGAACATCACTCATTTTGTCATTTCGCGAACGAGATTTATGCCGAATCGAAAACTGTCTCATGAATGATCGCGTACCACCGCTGATTTCAATCAACAACCTCAAGGTTCATTTCCCGGTTGACGCTCGGCGTCTGTTTGGTCGTTCCCGAGAGGTTGTCAAGGCAGTGGATGGTCTCAGCCTCGACATTCGTCAGGGCGAGACGATGGGTCTGGTGGGCGAATCCGGCTGCGGCAAGACAACCTTAGGTCGGGCAATCCTTCGATTGAGCGAACCGACCTCGGGCGAGATTATTTTTCGCGGACGCGATTTGGCGCATCTCTCGAGCGCTGAAATGCGCGCGCAGCGGCGCCACCTGCAGGTGATCTTCCAGGATCCTTATGCCTCGCTCAACCCTCGGATGACAGTCAGTCAAATTATCGGCGAACCGCTGGAGACGTTTCACCTGGCCACCGGCGATGCGAGGAAACAGCGAGTGCAGGAACTGATGGAGATGGTGGGATTGAGTCCCCGCTTTTTGAAAAGATATCCGCATGAATTCTCCGGGGGACAGCGTCAGCGCATTGGCATTGCCCGAGCGTTGGCCGTCGATCCCGAATTCATCGTTGCTGACGAACCAATTTCGGCGCTTGATGTCTCGATCCAGGCGCAGATCATGAATTTGCTCGATCGTCTGCGCCGGCAAAAGAACCTCACGTACTTATTCATCTCTCACGATCTGCGCGCTGTGCGGCACTTCTCGGACCGTTTGGCGGTCATGTACCTTGGGAAGATCGTCGAACTCGGTGAATCTCGCGCGATTTATGCCAACCCCCTGATGCCTTACACGAAGGCTTTAATCTCTGCGGTTCCCGTTCCGGACCCGAAGATTGAATCCACTCGGCGGAGAATTGTGCTCGAGGGCGATGTGCCTTCACCAATTAACCCACCTCGCGGCTGTCGTTTCCATACTCGATGCCCATTCGCGATCGAAGCGTGTCGTGAAGTTGAGCCCCGACTGGTTGAGATCAAACCCAATCATTTTGCCGCTTGTATTAGAATCAGCCCGGAAGAACCGGACGTTGAGCGGGTCGCCCCCGGCGCGGCGCCGGGCTTGCGGCATCAATCGCTGGCCGAATTGGCATGAAAACCTCCACCTATTAGTCGTTTACGAACAATGTAATTTGAATCGAAGACGGCCCCGGGCGGTTTTTCAGGCCGGATTGTGCGGCAGGGTAAGGGTTTGAGCTGGAGCAGTGCGCTCATATACTCCCAGCAGAATAATGCTTTCGCGTCTTATGAAGCGAGCGAACAAAAAAGCAACTAGTGCAGGCGAACAAAACGAGCAGCCGGGTCTCATTTCACAGGAGTCGTCTGAACGAGCGCCTTCCGGCTGGCATGAGGTGCAGAGGTCCATCGCAGAATCATCCGGCATTTCGCTGTTGCTGGTTGCAGGTTATCAACCACCCGCGCTGGCCGTGTCAAACAACAATTCAATTTGCAACGCGCTGCAATCGTCGCCCCGTCACGTGAAACTCTGTGATCCTTATTGTGGCGAGGCGCACGCCAGGGCTACGGCGGCCGACACGATCACCCATTATCGTTGTCACGCGGGGCTGCAATGCTTTGCGATGCCTATCGAGATCGATACTACACGCGAATTGGCGGTCATTGGCGGCCGGGCTTTCGTTCGCAGTTCAGACTATCGAGAGTTGGCTGAACGCTTTCGCTCTGGTGATCTTCAGGACTTATGGGCGGACGAGCTTTTTCAAAACGTTATTTTTGCTGACGAATCCGATCTCGACCACGCCGCTCTGAGATTGACGAAAGCAGGGAGTGAATTTGTAAACCAGCCCGCTCCACCGCCGCTTGTCGAGGAAATGAAGGAGGAAGAACCCTGTGTCCCTGCAGCGATCGGTCGTAAGGAAGAGACAACAGAACAATCATTGGTTTCCGAACTCGAACTCGAACCCGAACGCAAAACGAACCTCGCCGACTCTATACGAAGGTTTGCGGAGCAAATTGACGCCAGCGATCCGCTTCAGACTTATAAATCGATCGTGGCCTGGTCCGCGGATCTGTTGCAGGCTGAACGAAGTTCGCTCCTGTTGTTTGACGAATCTGCAAATCATTTGACGATGATGGCTGCGCGGGGAATCCCCGCGCGTTTGAGCGAGGTGGCGCCGGTGGCCATGGGCGAGGGCATTGCCGGGGTTGTTTTGCGCGAGAACCGGCCGTTGGTTGCAACTGTCGACGAACTTGGCCGCACCAGCGCCGCCGAACGATGTTACAAAACAAAATCCTTTATCAGTT
>DATISD010000249.1:0-14556 GCA_035469005.1 Pyrinomonadaceae bacterium
CTCATCGGCGCAATGACGTTGTTTACGTCATTGCTTGGCCGAATCGCTATCACTAACGGAATCGGTGAAGGAAAGGCGATTGCTGGCTCCGCAGTACTTTCGATAGTTTTGGCTTTAGGGGTATGGTTGTTTCTTACACACCGTCGCTCAAATAAAGCCGGGGCTATTTTTGACGCATCCAAGGATTACATAAACGGTTCTTTGACAGTAATTCTCCTACTCCTAATCGTGCCCGTACCGTTCATACTCATCGGGGTAATCTACCAATACGGTTGGGTGATATTTATCGTTCCCACCGGAATTGTGACATTACTAATCGGAGCAGCCGTAAAAGATTTCATTCTCCCGGCTTTCACACATCAACACTGAACCCCTGTCTGCACATACTTACCCCACTACCATCGGGTTGGTTGTGTCGTAAAGCGATGTTGCGGCGAGCAGCATACTGGCGAGGTGAGCATTCTGGCTTATCGGAAAGACCTTCGCTAAACTCCAGCCCATGACTGAATCGCAATCTCTGCCGATGAACTTCGGGGGCATCGCCGAAGAAGAGTTTTCCAGTTTCGACCACTCGCGGATTTTAGTTTGGCCCATCAGTTACGAAGGCACAGTGTCGTATGGCTGCGGGACCGGACAAGGCGCCGCGGCAATCATCGACGCGTCACGCAACATGGAACTTTATGACGAAGAGACTGACGCTGAGGTTTATAAGCTGGGAATTCATACGCTCGATGAATCTCCCTCAATCGATCCGCCTGAGCGCATGATGAACTCACTTTATGATCGCGCGACAGAATTACTCTCGAGCAATAAATTCGTAACGATGATTGGCGGAGAGCATTCAATTAGCGCGCCGGTCATTCGCGCTCACACCGAGAAGTATCAGAATCTTTCGGTGCTGCAAATCGACGCGCACGCGGACTTGCGTGACAGCTACGACGGTACGCCTTACTCGCACGCATCGATCATGGCGCGGGTCGTCAAAGATTTGCGGATTCCATCTGTGCAAGTTGGGATTAGATCGATTTCTGTCGATGAAGCGCGGACGCTTGATGGTCTACCGACGAAAATCTTCTGGGCTAAAGACATCGTTGGCCGCAATGACTGGTGGGATGAAGCAGTCGATGGTTTGACTGAGAATGTGTATTTGACCATCGACATCGATGGTCTCGATCCTTCACTGGTTTCAGCTACTGGCACACCTGAGCCGGGCGGACTCGGATGGTACGAGACGATCGGCTTGATACGCACGCTCGCGCGCAAACGTAAAGTCGTAGGCATGGATTTGACGGAGTATTCCTACGTGGAAGGACAGAACGCGTCCGCGTTTCTGTGCGCGAAGTTGATCTATAAAACGCTGGCGTTTGTGTTTGAGAAAGAAACGGAGAAGGTGAGTAAGAATTAGATTCGCATGGTACGCACGCCTCTGGCGTGCATCAGTCACCCACGATCGATTTGCGACGGCACGCCGGAGGCGTGCGTACCGACAAGCGCGTTCCCTCTCCGTTTGGCAGGGGAGTGAAAGCGCTCCTACGTCAACTTCCTCTTGTAAGCTTCTTTCAATCCCGACTGGGCCTGATCATGAGCGTCATACACGTTGGGTCGCGCGAGCACGGCCCGGTATTGCGCCAGGGCGTCGTTACGTTTGCCGGCTAAATCCAAAGACTTGGCGGCATAAAGATGTGCCATTGTGACCATTCCCTGCTGGGCGCCGGGGGCTGCTGCCGATGCCAGAAACTCCTGCGCAGCCCGATCGAATTGACCGGCAGTCATCAGAGCTTCGCCGTACTTGAAATGAATCAGATCGAGGAAGCGCACCGCCGTGTCGCGGACTGCTTTGTCTTTTAACAGCGATTCAAATGTCGCAAAGGCTTCACTCTCCGTAGCCGTGATGGCAGTCGAATGATTTGCCTGGCGCTCCATCGCTGCCTGTGAAACCAGCGCGTCAGCGGTTTCGAGACGATACAAATAATTGCGCGGATACTTCGCCGCCAGCTCTTTGGCGTACGCGGCCGCTTCACCAAATCGCTTTTCGCGCGTGTATAAAACGATCAGCAAGGTCTTCGCCTCGTCGTGCACCCAGTTCCCTTCCTTCGCCACGCGTTCGAGCGTCGCCAGGCCCCGCTTCTTCGAGCCGCGAAAACCAAACATGCCGGCGGCAATCTTCACGGGCAGAGGCAAAGCTCCTACCGTGTAGTCATACAAACCGATCGTGATTTCCGCATCACGATAAGACGGATCGAGTTTGAGTACTTCGCGATGTTTATCGACGGCATCCGATCCGTCCTTCAGCGCCGCAAAGTGACGGCGTTCGACGGCCTCTTCAAATGAAGCTTTCAGGCCTTCGATCGCACCCAAGAAATAGAGCGCTTCCACGTCATTCGGAAATTGTTTTAGCCGCGCTTCGGTTAATTGACGAGCCTGCCGAGTCAGCGTGCGAAACTCATCCACAACTTTCGGATCGGCTTTGTCATCGCTGGTCGAATAGAAGGTGTCATCGCTACCATAAAGAGAAGACTGCAGACGCCGAGTTTGATAAAGAGTCTCGGCCCACAGGGTGTCCGCCAGGAATTGCGGCCCGGCCGGATAGTTTGGGAAAGCGGCGACCATCTCTTTGAAGTTTTTGCGGGCCGCGTCGTAATCGAGATTGAATAACGCTTCGGAGCCGGCTATCCGCAGGGTTTCGAATTTGGCACGTTCGGTGGGCGTCAGCCAGGGAGTTGCAGCTGGCTGCGCCAATCCAACGGAGCCTGCGAACAGTAAGAAGATAATTGCGAAACATTTTTGGACTTTCATTCGACTTCAATTTCCTCGCGGCTCTGCCGCCTGATGTGGCGGTGAGGCTTTGCCTTACCGTTGGAATTCTTCTTGTATAAGGAGGCTGCGCCTCCATCCTCTGCTTGCGCCTCTTTCAGCGGAGGCGCAGCCTCCTGAATTTCCTTTCAGTTCTGCCGGAAAGGCAGAGCCTCTCCGCACATCGGGCGGCAAAGCGTGGGACAGTCCAGAACTAGAGCGAGAAACTCTCCAGGTACTTCACACCGCTGCCCGTGTTGAAGAGGACCACACGTTCATCCGATTTCACGGATCCATCACTCATCATTTTCTTTAGCGCCGGCAGGCACGCCGCGCCTTCGGGCGCACAAAAGATTCCTTCTGCCGCGCCGATCTCTTTTGTTGCTTCGATCAGCTCTTCATCTGTCACAGCGATCGCCGTTCCACCCGATGCGCGCAACGCGTCAATGATCAAAAAATCGCCAATCGCTTTCGGCACACGGAGTCCTGACGCGGTGGTGTGTGCGTTGGGAAACTCGTCGGCAAAGCGCTTTCCTTCCTCAAAAGCCTTAACAATGGGCGCACAACCGGCGGCCTGGACTGTCACCATGCGCGGCCGCTTTGATCCGATCCAGCCCATCTGCTCCATTTCATCGAACGCCTTCCACATTCCGATCAACCCGGTGCCGCCACCAGTGGGATAAACGATTATGTCAGGCAATTCCCAATCGAATTGCTCGCCCAGTTCGTAACCCATCGTCTTCTTGCCTTCGATGCGATAGGGTTCCTTCAAAGTCGAAACGTCGAACCAACCTTCAGCTTCTTTGCGCCGGCCAACTTCGGCGCCGCAATCCGTAATCAAGCCATCCATTAAGGTCACGTGCGCGCCGGTCTGTTCGCATTCGATCACATTCGCGCGCGGGGTGTCCTTCGGCATAAAGATGTGTGCTTCCATTCCCGCACGCGCCGCGTATGCCGCAAGCGCGCCGGCCGCATTACCCGCTGATGGCACTGCGAGTTTCTTAGCGCCCAATTCCCTGGCCATCGACACGGCCGCGGTCATGCCGCGCGCTTTGAAGCTCTGTGTCGGGTTCTGCCCCTCGTCCTTGATGTACAGTTCGCTCAATCCAAGCTGCTTGCCCAGCCGCGATGCGCGCACGAGCGGCGTGAATCCTTCGCCTAAACTCACTACGTTCTCGTCGCGGTCCACTGGCAAGACTTCGCGATAGCGCCATAAATCCGCTTGACGTCCTTTCAACGATTCCTTTGTCAAAGCAGCAGCCGCGCTCTCTAAATCATAACGAACCAGCAGCGGCTTTCCGCATTGACTGCATAAATTGTGCAACCGTTGTGCCTCGTGCCGCAGTCCACAGGCAGCACATTCGAGATGAGTGACATTCATTAGGTTTTTCGGCCTTTCGCTAAAAGTGTAGGGGCCGAACATAATAGCGTTTTGCGGGGGAATCCGTCAGGTGGAGTGGGAATTTTGCGGTGTCAGAAGCCCGACCATGAGGGAAGGCGCATCTATTTCGATCCTGTTTCGTCACTGACAAGCGCTCGCCTAAAGAGCCCTTCCTCACAGTCGGGCTTCTGACACGTCTCCCAACGTGACCTTTGCATAGCTCTGCGGTTAATCTATTCCCGCAATCAAAAATCGCCAGTGGGAGACAACATCAGATGACAAATCGCACGGCAACTATTCAGACTAACAAAGGCGCTATCAAATTCGAACTGCTGGAGCAGGACGCACCGAAAGCGACAGAGAACTTTCGCCTGCTTGCAGAAAAGGGCTATTACGACGGTGTTATCTTTCATCGCGTCATTAACGGCTTCATGATTCAAGGTGGTGATCCGACGGGAACTGGCCGTGGCGGAGAATCAGCGTGGGGCGGCCGGTTCAATGACGAGATCGATTCTTCATCTGAGGTTTACCGGCGCGGCTACAAGGCCGGCACCGTGGCGATGGCCAATGCAGGTCCGAACACGAACGGTTCGCAATTCTTCATCATGCACGTGGATTATCCGCTGCCGCCAAGTTACACGATCTTCGGACGGGTGACTGAAGGCCAGGACGTCGTCAACGCTATTGCGACTTCAAAGACCAGTGCGGGCGACCGGCCCGTGTCAGAAGTGAAGATCGGAAAAGTGACAATTGGCGAATAAGTTGCGCACTTCCGCTAAGTTTCAATGTGTGTGGGCGTCAGTGTCGCGGCATGACGAATTGTTTCGGATACAAACTCTTTTCCCGCACGGACTGATTCTTTCAGGTTCATACCGCGGGCCAGGCACGCGGCTATCGCCGCAGACAACATACAGCCAGTACCTCGGACCGGGGGCGAATCGATCCATTCGCCGCTGAGAACCGTAACGTCGCCCTCAGCGTCGAAAATGTCAACCGCGTACCTCGGTTCTTCTCCAGGCTCCCGAGCAAGGTGTCCGCCCTTAACCAAGACCGCCTGCGCGCCCATCGCCCGAATCATCGAAGCGGCCTCTCGCAACTCGGCGTCGCCATTGATTCGTAGTCCGGTTAATGTCTCTGCTTCAGGAATATTCGGCGTCAGCAAACGAGCTAACGGCATCAGCTCAGTTACGAGCGCCTCGACAGCTTCTTTCTCCATTAGCTCATAGCCGGAACTCGATTGTAGGACAGGATCGATGACCGGCGCGGGCAGGTCGGTCTCGGCGAGCAGTCGCGCGACTCCTGCCACCAGATCCGCAGTCGGCAGCATGCCTATCTTTACGGCGGCGATCCCGCCCTCTTCAATGACGGGAAGAATTTGTGCGCGCAAAGAGTCGGCTGTTTCGTGAATGGCTCCGAACACTCCTTCAAAATTCTGAAAAGTGAGCGAAGTGATTGCTGCCGTAGGACGCACACCGAAATGAACAAACGTCGTAACGTCGGCAATGATGCCGGCGCCGCCGGAAGGATCAAAGCCGGCGATCGTCAGAGCTATCGGTTCTTTGGCTCGCATCATTTGAAGGTGTGTAGGTTTCGCTCGAACTGCTTCACTGTGGGCGGCTTCTTGCCATTGCCGTCGAAAGCGAAGCCTTCCGCGCGTAAGTGGCGAGTTTGCTGCTCGGCGCCTCCGGGAAATCCTGGACTTAGACTGCCGTCATCTTTTACGACACGCCAGTAGGGAGTCAACCTTCGGAGGCCGTTGACGCGATCCTCTTCCGCCGCCTCAGCGGCGATGCGAACGAAGATTCCAGTTGTCAACGGGCACGTTACGTCAGCCTCAAACTCAGCGGCCAGCTTTCGGCGCAATTCACCGACAGTTACGAGTTTGCCTTTGGGAACTTTACGAATCAGATCGTCCACCAGCTTTGGCGTTGGAATGAGCATCGTACCGCTGCCAAAGCGGGCCATTTTTGGCGGGATATCTACAACTTTGGGTTCCTGTGGTTTCTCGAGTTTTTCGCGCCAACTAGTTAGGCTCTTCATCATGAAAATCCTTTCGCGCATTCTCTGATCGCTGTGGCTACGGTGTCGAGACTTGCAGCGTCGCTAAACAAGCGAATGCCGGCGACGCCGCTAGCGCCCGCCTCGAAACACTCTTGGGCGTTGCTCTCCGAAACGCCCCCCAATGCCAGCACTGGAAAGTCACCAAGCTTACCGCAGACACCAGATAATTTCTCCAAGCCCAGCGGTGGCCCAAATTGTTCTTTGGATGGCGTTGGGAAGATGGGACCTAAGACGATAAAGTGCGCGCCTTGTTCGTACGCTTGATGCGCTTCGTCCCAGGAGTGCGCTGATGCACCGATCAAGAATTTGTCGTCAAAACTGTTTCTGATCACGGCCACATCCAGCGACTGAGTCGGGAGATGTACGCCATGCGCGCCTGCACCAACCGCTATGTCAGCCCGATCATTAATTAAGATTCGCGTCGGAGATTCCCGAGTAATTGCGACTGCGCGTTTGGCCAGTTCGAACAAGACACGGCCGCCAAGTCTTTTCTCTCGAATTTGAACCAGGTCTATTTCAGCGGCAGCGGCCGCTTTGATTTGAAGCAGGATGTCCTGAAACTCCGGGCTGTCGCCGGAAGTTGTTTCAGTGGTTGCGCCGCGGGTAATCAGATAGAGGATCGGTTGTGACAGGTTTTTCGACATGTGGTGACGCGGTTTCAGCCATTTTCTGTGACGAGCTTTTCACATAAGGCGCGCTGGCGTCCAGCGCCCGAACTGTCCGTCGAAAATTGAACAGCTCCCATACACCCATGCCCAAATTCAAAATCCCGATTCCCGAAACAGCGCCGCGCACCCAGCCAGAGGCAATGAATCGCTGGATGCCGAAGCCGACCTTCCGCGAAGCAAGCAGCAGAAAATAGTTGTTACCCCAATCGCTCAATCCCCACCAGCCATGCGGGACCCAGGGCAAAACGGTGAGCACAATGCCAATCTCAAAACAAAGAATAATGTAGAAGATTACCGACAGCCGTGAAGACATCGTTTCGTTTCCTTCGAAACAAAAATACCACAAAGCTAAGCCCTCTGTCTTAGCCTCGTGGTTTGATTTAACTTCAGAGTTCAGCCTTAGGCTGTTTATGAAAAGCGCGAGCTTAAGCTCGAATTAATCTGTAATGCGGCGTAAACGGCACGCCAGAGGCGTGCGTACCTGACTAACGCGAACCGGGCTTCCTAGGCCATCCGCATTTCGAGGGCTTTGAGTCTTTCGTTCACACCGCGATAAGAAACATTGACGCCGTAGATTTCCGTAAACAAATCCTTAGCCCGATCCAAATCGCCTGCTCGCTCGTAGGCGGCAGCGAGATCGAATCTCAATGCTTGTCGTTCGTCATCAGACGTGTTCGGAGCACCCAGGCCCTGGATGAACCATTTCACCGCAAGTTGGGGTACGCCTTTCTGCATAAAGCAATGTCCTAACAGGTTGCAGCATTGGAGATACCTCGGCGTTCCGTCGTCGGGAGAAACCAACCCAATCGCGATCTGAAACTCTTCCAGCGCTTCTTCGAACAAGTCCATTTCCTGGTAGGCCAAACCCAGGTTGTAATGCGTCTCGTAATCGCCGTTGCCCTTCGTCTCAGCTTCGGCTGACACGCGATACTCCTCGAAAATTTCTGCCAAACCTGGGTCAATGACCTGGGCTGGGGCCGCCTTGCCACTGGCAGAAGAGGCTTCGGTGATAGCCACTGCGGGCGAATGTTCGGGTTTCGGTGTAGAAACATTGAATTCAAAAGTCGGCTCGGAATCCTTGGGCAGTGATCCGCCGGCAGCGAGGTTTTTGAGCTGCTGTCGCCGGCGCCGGATGTCTGCGTGTTCTCCAAACTGTCTCTCCAGTAGATCCAATGTATCGACAGCGATGTCGGTATAGCCTTGCGCAATATAGAAGTCGACGCTTTCCAACTCCTGTGCGCGAATCATCGCATGACGATCCTCGTCGTCTGCGTTGGCCTCAGTGGCCGAGTCAGATGAAGACGCCAGCTCTTCAGCAACGACCGCTTCAAATGTGAAGCCACGTTCAAGCTCCATATCTTGCGCAGGTGCTTCAGTCCGCAGTTCCGCCATGTCGGCCACCGCGTTCCATTCAAATTCGGTCTCACCGTCTGCCAAAGAATGCTCTTTCATGTCGGAAGCAGATTCATAATCGGAGGACACAGCTTGTGCTTCGGCAGCAGCTTCGAATTCGGGCAACGCCTCGGCCGCGGCATCTTCTTCAGCACCGCCAAGTTCATTGAGCCGTTCGACGTAATGGGTCAATTCCGGCGACAGTCTGGTCAACTGAGTCAGCGCATACCGCTCGTCCTTTTCCAAACCAGCCGCTTGCGCAGCTTCAGCGAGGCGTTCAAGCGCCGCCTTCAAATTCTCGATGTCGCGTTGCCACCAATGGGCGCGCACCAACAAGCGCAGGGCCTCAACGTTATCTGAATCACTAGTAAGAAGTTCGTCGACGATCTCGAGCAGTTGATTCTCTTCGCGCTCAGACATCATCTGCTCAGCCATGCCCGCGACGACGCGGATAGCCTCTTCAATCTTGTCGGTCTGCAGGTAAAGACGCGCAACTTCGATCAAGCGCAGATAAAGAGATCCGTCCTTGGCAATCAACAAAGCAATCACAGCTTCGGCCTGTTCCGGATCCTCGGCTTCGAGATAGGCGCGAGCCAGCAATGAAAGTAGATCGATG
Organism: Pyrinomonadaceae bacterium; assembly: GCA_035469005.1. Classification (GTDB taxonomy): domain Bacteria; phylum Acidobacteriota; class Blastocatellia; order Pyrinomonadales; family Pyrinomonadaceae; genus UBA11740. The sequence continues at coordinate 8,912 of DATISD010000249.1, forward strand.
TCGTCGGGATTTGCCCTGGATGCCGATGCGACAATCTCTGCGGCCTCGTATGCCGTTCCTCGGGCCACGTGGGTATCCAGCAGGCCTTTTAACGTTTCTCGATCGGCTGGTTCAATCCTCAACGATTTGCCCAAGACTTCCAGTGCTTCATCCAACGAGCCGCGGGCTAATAGATTTTGCCCTGCCTCAGTGAACGAGGTGGCGGCTTCTTTAGACATGCCTTCGTGCAAAAACCCTTCGGCGAGCTTGATCCGAACCTCAGTATTTTGCGGATCCAGATCAGCGATCTTCCGCAATACTTCGAGTCCGGCTTGGGTGGCTCCGGCCTGAGCGTGGGCATTTGCCACGATCAAATAATGGGTTCTGGCTTCGATAACTAAATCCTGTTGAGCGTAAAGGTCGGCGAGGTGCGACGCGATCTCAATATTTCCCGGTTGCAGGCGATCGATTTTCTTGAACATCGCGATCGCCTTAAAAGCAAAATCCTGATCGCGATAGTGCTCGGCAATCCGACGAAAACAGGAAATCGCCGCGGCTTGATTCCCGGTGCGCACGTGAAGGTCGCCGAGGATATTCAGCGTCGTGAAATCTTCTGGTTCGTTCTCAATAATCTTGGAATACTCTTTAATAGCCGCAGGAATTTTCCCGGTTTCGAGAAACCTCTCGGCCACGCGCAAAGTCTTTACCTTATCGAACGCCATGTTTTGAGAATCGCGGAATGAAGTTTAGGGCGGAGGCGGTTGCCTGACGCCATTGAGGAACATCGAACTATAGCATGCCAAAAGCCGCTTCGGGCGCAGCGACACCCCTACGCTAACATGGTAACGAGGACGTGTCAACGATGTTTTTCTTAAGCTAACACTGGCAAAAACTGGGGATTTCGCCAGTTTTTCGTCTAGATAACATCAGCGAAATTCTTACGCGTGCGAGCAAACCACCAGTAACCTAGCAGGAAAGTCAGTGCCGCAAAGGCCGTAAAATATGTCAGACCCCACCAATCCGGAGGCAGGCCCTCAAGTAGAAACCTACGATAGTTGCGAACCAACGGCGTGAACGGATTCAGATTCACCGCAGCCCGATAGCTCGCCGGCACCAGGGATTCAGGATAAATGATGGGCGTCAGGTACATCCAAGCCATCAATACGAGCGCGAGTCCCTGCACGATGTCGCGAACAAACACTCCCAGCGATGCGACGAGCCATGAGATCCCGCACGTGGCGATAAGTTGGGGCAGTAATACTAATGGCAAGAACACAATCGTCGCGTGAACTTCTCGGCGCAGGATGATGACCGCGATAATCAGCACGAGAGTGCCAAACAATTGATTGGTGACCGCTGCCAGACAGATTGATACCGGCAGTGTCTCAAGCGGGAAGACCACGCGTTTGACCAGGTTGGCGTGCGAGACAATAGTGCTGGACGAAAGCTGTAGTGATTCCTGAAACGCGTTCCACGGCAACAGCCCACAAAATAAATAAAGCGCATAGTCCCACTGCGAGCTGCTGGTCCCGAACTTTGCTTTGAAGATACCGGAAAAGATTACCGTGAAGATCGTAATCATGACCACGGGAGTCAGCAGCGCCCAAAGTATTCCGAGGATTGACCCACGATAACGCGCAGCCAATTCGCGTCTGGTCAGCGAAAAAATCAAATCCGCTCGTCCAGGGAGTTGCCACAGCGGTCGCCAAACGGCGCGTCGTGCTGTCTGCGCGGAGATCATGCAGCCATCTTAACCGGTCATCTGTGAGACTGTCAGTGCACGCTCATGATGACGTACGAAGCGTTTCACGAAACGCGTTGAGGAACGTCTCCATCTCGGATTGCTTGCCGATGGTAACCCGCATGTGATTCGGCAGCGATGGAAATACTCGACCCACCTGCACATTCCTCTGCCTCAGCCCATCAATAACCGGGCGTACCGGCTGCTTCAAGTCGATCATCATGAAATTCGCGTCAGAAGGAACATGTTGATAGCCAAGTTTCGCGACCTCGTCCGAAACGAACTGCCTGGTTTGTTTATTCAGACGACGGCTGTTCGCGACCTGGTCGGGGTCGTTAAGGCTCGCAATTGCCGCGGCCAGGGCCATAATGTTAACGCTGTCCCAGGTTTGATGAGGTCGCAGGCGCTGCAGCGTTTCTTTCTGCGCAAGGCAGTAGCCGCAGCGCAATCCCGCCATCCCATAAATCTTTGAGAACGTTCGCGCGACGATGAGGTTCGGATGATGCTTGATTAGCGGAATAACGCTTTCATAGTCAGAACTGTCAGCGTAATGAAAATATGCTTCGTCGACGAGGACGATTGTCTGTGGTGGAACTTTGTCAATGAAAGCGCGCAGCTCGTCCTTCGGCGTGATACTCGCCGTGGGGTTATTGGGATTGCAGATATAGACCAAACCCTCACGAGCCGCGGCCAGCATACGCGGCAGATCGTGACCGAAATTCTTGTTCAGTGGAACCTTAACGACGGTGGCTCGATTCACCCGCGCGTGATTGAGAATCGCTTCAAATGTCGGATCAGCAGCGACCAGCGTACCGCGACCCGGAACAAATGTTAGTGCCGGCCCGCGCGTGGGTTTCGCTAATTCAATCGGACGACGACCGCCAGTAGCGGGTCCGGTAAATGCCGACGCGCAGATTTTCAAAATTTCGCCAGACCCGTCGCCCAGAATGATCTGATCGCGGTTGACGCCATTGATTTTCGCAAGCGTTTCAATAAGTGTATCTGTGTGCTCGTCCGGGTACCGCCACGCTAAATCAAAAGCCTCTGTCATAGCTTTCAGCGCATGTGGTGAAGGTCCATACGGATTTTCGTTTGAGTTCAGGCGTACGACGGTTGAGAACGGCGAGGTGCGCGGGACAACGAAGGATTTCGAAAGCACTTCGTTGGGTAGGGCGGCAGTTGGACGCGCCACCACGGTCGCGGCCCCGACCCCCATCAACTGAGCAAATCTGCGTCGAGACATCGAAGCGAGTTTTGGCATTTGGCACCTCCGCGGGTATTCGTTCGCGCTGCATTATCCTTCACGTCTCGCGCGAAACAAAGTGATTTCTAATTGCGAACCACCGGGATGCCTCCGATTTCCAGTTGTGATAGGCTGGCCCCACCACGATGCAGGAAAGAAATCCGACGACTTTGTTTCCAGAGATGGCGGAAGTGAGCAGCATAAAGGCCGGATCTTCGACGGCGGCTCCGTTGGCTGATCGAATGCGTCCGCGCACCCTCAGCGAGTTTGTGGGGCAGGAGCATCTTGTCGGCGAAGGCCGCGTACTAAGGCGGCTAATCGAGGCTGGCGGCGGATTGCCTTCTCTAATCCTGTGGGGACCACCCGGAACCGGCAAGACGACGTTGGCGCGGTTGCTCGCGGAACGAAGTGATGCCCGGTTCGTCGTACTATCAGCCGTATTTTCAGGGGTGAAGGATTTGCGCGGCGCGATCGGTGAAGCTCGTCTGAATCGTCAGCGGGGACAGCGAACTATTCTTTTCATCGATGAAATTCATCGTTTCAACAAGGCACAGCAGGATGCGTTGCTGCCGGCGGTCGAAGATGGAACCGTGACCCTGATCGGCGCGACGACTGAGAATCCTTCTTTTGAAGTCATCAGCGCGTTGTTATCAAGATCTCGTGTGCTGGTGCTAAATCCACTGAGCGAAGATGACATCACAACTATCATCCGGCGCGCCGTGGAAAACGAGGAACGCGGCCTGGCCCGTTTCAACCCAGCAATCTCTGACAAGTTAACTGATCGGCTGGCACACTTGTCCGGAGGCGATGCGCGGGTCGCACTGGCTGCGCTCGAAGCTGCCGTAGCCGCAACGAAACCAGATGCTCAGGGCACCAGGACAATCACCCACGAAACCTTGATCGAGGCAATGGGGCGCGCGCAATTCGCCTACGACAAGGGCGGCGAAGAGCACTACAATCTGATCTCGGCACTGATAAAGTCGCTAAGGAACTCAGATGTGAACGCCTCTCTTTACTGGTTGGCGCGTATGATCGAGGGCGGTGCGGATCCGGTGTTCATCGTTCGGCGGCTCTGTATTCTGGCGTCGGAAGATATTGGCCTGGCTGATCCCAACGCGATGGTGCAAGCAGCTGCGGCCGCAGATATCGTGCAATTGATTGGTATGCCGGAGGGTCTGTTCCCTTTGACGCAGGCTACAATCTACCTGGCGCGCGCGCCGAAATCGAACGCTATCCTGCGGGCTTATGCAGCGGCGCACAAGGATGCTGCCGAAACTTCGCGCGAACCTGTGCCCTTGCACCTGCGCAATGCTCCGACGCCTCTGATGAAACACCTCGGCTATGGCAGAGAGTATCGTTACGTACACGAAGATGCTGGCGCCAGGGACGAGATGTCGTGTTTGCCAGAGAAGTTACGAGGAAGAGTTTATCTTGAACTGGATCAAACCACTGAGGACACCGAGACGAAGAAGGATTGAGTTCGGAGTTCGTCTTTGGGTAAGAATTCTATCTTGGAAGCCACCTGGAGGCGGAACGGCAAACCAGTTCCTTATTCATCTGTGTCCTCAGTGGTGACAATTTATGGAACGTAAATCACCAAAAGAGCTTGCCTTTCTCCACGACCTTTACATCGCGACTGATTGGGGAGAGCGTTTTGCTGAATTGGTCGACGAGCACATAGAGCTTCCTGAAGAGGGCCGCGCACTTTATGTTGAAGCGGGCACGGGCGGTCACGCGCTGGCTTTGCAGGAACGCGCGGGCACGAAACTCGAACTGACTTGTGTGGATCAAAATGACGAATGTCTGGAAGTTGCGTGCGCAAAGGCGATGGCGGTACATGAGTCGATCAGGTTTCAATGCGAAACCGCCCAATCATTATCCTTCGGCGAAGACCAGTTCGATCTCGTGCTCGGCAACGCGTCATTTGTGCTGTCCCAGGATGTGAAACCGATGCTCGCTGAAATGGTGCGCGTGACTAAACCGGGCGCAATCGTCGCCTGGTGGCTGCCCACCTTCTCCAGTTTTGGCGAGTTCTTTTCCATTTATTGGGAGGCGCTGCAAAGCGCCGGGCTTGAGGACCACGGCGTGGAAGTCGAACACATGATCACAGCCCTGCCCGCGATCTCCGACGCTGAGCAGTGGGCGGCGGACGCCGGCCTGATTAACATAACGTCCTGGACGGCCATCGAGGAATTCGATTACGACTCAGGTGAGCAGTTTCTCAACTCTCCTCTGATCACGGATTTTCTCTTGCCCAACTGGCTCGAACCAGTGCCAGCCGCTGCCCGTGAGCGAGCCACACAGGAACTCGCGCGCATCATCGATGAAGAACGGCACAGCGGCGAGTTTGGATTGACGTTGAAAGCGACGCTGATTGTGGGAAAGAAGAGTCAAGTTCAATAGAATTTCGGGAGCACCAGCCGATCAGTTAGCGCCGTGGCGCGAAATATTTATCGAATCTGTTTCTCAGAAATCAGGCGAGCCGAAAAGATGATTTTTCGCGCTCGCCTGATTGGTTTTATGAATGTCTCAGTCTAACGGCGCTTGCAACTTGATCATGGGTTACCGCTCGATCTTCTTAGCGTCCTCCGCGCGCATTTGCTGCGCGCGGCGGCGGGCTTCTTCGAACAGCGTTTCGTCGTCTACCGATTCAAGCTTTGATTTAGAATCAGATCCAGTCTC
>DATISD010000250.1:0-6607 GCA_035469005.1 Pyrinomonadaceae bacterium
TCGCAACGATCCCGAGTGGCAGGGCGGCGAATACAAGACTCAGCCAATGCGCGGTTTGACGACAGCGGAGGATCTCCTGCTGTTGGTTGGCAGTGCGCCTTTGTTCTGGCAGAAGCAAGCGGCGACCCGCGACGCGGCTGACAAGTTTTATGAGGATCGATTCAAGCCGGCCGTAGCACGGCTGGACGCCAACGACCTGCTCTACCAGATTGATTCTTCGCGTGAATACAATCCCTTGCCGAAACTCGAATCGATCAAAGCGCCGCTCGTAGCGATCAACTCGGCTGATGATTTCATCAACCCGCCCGAACTGGGAATAATTGAGCGCGAGATTAAGCGCGTCAAACGCGGACGGTTCATCATGATTCCCATCGGCGAACAGACGCGAGGTCACGGGACGCACACGATTGCAACCATCTGGCAGGGATACTTGAAGGAGCTGCTGGAAGGATCGGCAGTTAAATGAGTTCTCGACGGCGCTAGATTCATTTGGGGCCATCAGGCTTTTTCCGCCTGAGGAACGAAGCAAAACTAATCCTGCCGCGAAATGACGGCGCGCGCCGCATCAATTTCTTACTTAAGTCGGTACTTAGCATTGTCTGCATTGCGAATCGCATGCTGGGATTGCGGTTGAGCAATGCCTTGATCGCAGTTTTGGGCCAGGCAATGTAACGCGTCGGCTCCAACGCCCGCACCGTGGCACTGGCAACGCCTTCGGTAATAAAGCTGACCTCGCCGATGAAATTTCCGTCTTTCAGTTTGGCGACTTCTTTTCCATTCTGCTCTACGCCCGCCAGCCCGTTGTAAATCAACATCACGGAATCCAGGGATTGCTTTTCGACTGCCAGAACCTGGCCCGGCCTGGCATCAAGCCACTTGCCGATGCGCATCAATTTCATAAATTCGAAAGGAGCAAAATTCTTAAAAAGGGTTTCGTGGAGTTCCTGTTCTTCTTCCGAGAAATGAACGCCGCTACGTTCTTTGATGATGATGGCGATCTGAACAATATTGATAACGGCAAAAAGCACATTCCAGTAAATGACCGTCCAAAGCGGCGTCGCCGGCACAAAATAATTGAAGGCCATACCGGCAAAACAGGAAAGTATCGTGAGAAAACGTAGCCACAAAATATCTTTCAGAAGATAAGCCACCATCGTCAGGACCGACGCCAAATGTCCTGCCAACTGCCAGCCGATAATGTGTTCCATTCGTGAGCCTCCGCCGGTTAATCAGATGAGCCGGGTAGTTTCATCTTGCCAGGAAAACGCGAGCCATGTTGCCACTCGCAAAAGTGTCGCGCAAGGATTGCAGGGCGGCGCTTTTTGGGAGCAGCAGCGAACTCTATTACTGGGAGCGCGGACGTCCTCGTCCGCAATGAGCGCGAAGCGCGAAATATTTCCCTCAACGTAAATCGTAGGATTTTCGCGCTTCGCGCTCATGGTCCGCGCTCCCAGTAAGATGTAGAACCCGGGTAGGAAGAATGCTTAAGACCCTTTTTAGGGCAATAACATACTCGACTCACCGCGTGTCGAATAAACATGCCGGAGATGGTGCCCTGTAAGGTCCGAAGGCTATTTTGGATAGAGCTCTGAGTAGGCAGGAATTAAATGCGGCGAAGTTCGAAGTCTTACTGGAACAGTCTTACAGCTCGTCGAAGATCACTTCGTCGACATAACACCAGCCCCACTCCTCGCCGGGCTGAAAGGACTTGATAATCGGATGATCCATTGCGTGAAAATGTTTGGTCGCGTGTTTGTTCTTTGAAGAGTCGCAACAGCCGACGTGACCGCAGGTCATGCAGAGTCGCAGGTGTACCCAGGTGTCGCCAATCCTCAGGCAGTCTTCACAGCCCTCGGCGCTGGGAATTACTTCGCGGACTTGATCGAGATGTGTGCAGTCCATAAATGTCCTTCGCCGCGGTTTTGTACAAGAAGCCTCCTCGTGATCCGCAAGTTAACAGCTTTGCGCTACATCAAAGCCTTAATCCATCCCCCGTCAACCGGAATCGAGGTGCCGGTGATATAACTCGCGCGTTCAGAAACCAGGAAAGCTGCCAGCGCCGCAAACTCACGTGGCTCGCCGATTCGCCGCATGGGGATTTCTTTCTCCCAACGCGCCACGAATTCAGCCGGCGTAATTCCCTGCTTTTCCGACATCATCCGCGCCAACTCTTCGACCCGTTCCGTGCGCGTGTACCCCGGCATGATGTTGTTGACTGTGACGCCAAAGCTTGCGACTTCGTTGGCCAACGTACGCGCGAAACCCGTGACCGCGGCGCGCAGACTGTTCGAAAGAATCAAGTTATCAACCGGTTGTTTCACTGCGATTGAGGTGATGTTGAGAATCCGTCCCCAATGCCGCTCTTTCATTCCGGGGAGCACGTGCCGGGCTAACTCGACCGCACTGTGAAGCAACAGACGCGTCGCGTCCTCCCATTGTTCGAGCGTAAAACTTTCGAACTGTCCCGCGGGTGGGCCGCCGGCGTTGGTTACCAGAATATCTATACGCCCAAAGCGTTCGCTTGCGGATTGGACCAGTCGCGCGACCTCATCTGAATTTGAGACATCGGCGGCAACCCCTAACACTTCAACACCGGCGGCGTTTTTGATCTCGTCCGCCACGCGCTCGATAGTTTCTGGCTTCCGCGAACAGATAATCAGCGATGCGCCTTCTGCCGCGAGTTCTTCCGCGACCGCTCGTCCAAGTCCGCGACTCGCGGCGGCGACGAGGGCGACTTTATTCGATAATCCTAAATCCATCTGATGAATTGGTTCATTGAATCATTGAGTCATTGAATCAATGAAAAAATGAATTAATGAGTCACTTTCCTCTTCAATAGTCATCCGTCTTATCCAGCCAATCCTGGCGTGGCGGACTAAAAATGTCGACATCCAGCGTGTCTTCCAACGCTTCGGCTTTGTGCCGCACGTGCGACGGAATGTGAAGCACTTCACCGGCCATCACATCAATCACTTGCGCTTCGTCCGGCCCAATCCAGAACCGCAGGCCACCTTCCAGAATATAGGTAATCTGCTCGTTCTCGTGCGAATGTTGCGGCACGACACAGCCCTTCTTCAGATAAACGTGCGCGAGCATCATCCGGTCGCCGGTAATCAACTTCCGCGAGAGCGAATCAGATAAGGGCTCTTCTTCAATATCTTTCCAGCGGTGGTGCGTTACGTTTCGCTGATCCATTAATTTATCTCCAGCTCCAAAAGATAGAACGTATCAGAAGCCCGCGCGTCAGCAAGGGCCGGCTCCGTAGCTGCCCTTCCTATCGTCCACCTCCACGCGGGATGCCCGCTCAGGACCCCGGTTGGTTGGGCTGGGTGACACTGAGGCCTCACAAATTAACCGATGCCCATCAGCTTGTAAAATTGGGAACCAGCGACCCGAGGAAGCGTGCAAGAAAGCGTAGAGGTCTGTTCGCTTAATCGGACGTGTTATCATCGGCATATTAAGTAACCAAAACGGCGGTCAGGCCGTCTAATTAATCAGAATACAGCCGGCTCATCTTCCCCCGCGCGGTTTTCAGAGGTACCAAATAATGTTGAAGAAGATTGCACCATTAGTTTTCTTATTGGCGTCCGTGACAATTGTCGCTGCACAGGATGCGACCTCAACGGCGGCGACCGCTCAGCAGTCACCCGATCCGCAGCAGCAACAGGAGGAAAAGGCCAAGCTGGAAAAGAAAGCCATCGCCTTGCTCGAGCAGGTGGTCACCGATAGTCAGGGTCTGAGGCTGGCCGAAAACAAAATTCGGGTACAGATTGCTGCCGGTGACATACTTTGGGACAAGAATCCGGCGCGCGCGCGCGGATTGTTGAATGACGCCGGCGCGATGCTGGGCCAGATGATGGTGGACGTCGATCGCACCGATCGCAGTGACGTGCAGTCGCTCAATCAAATAAGACAGGAACTGGTACTCACCGCCGGTCGACATGACGCAGAGCTTGGTTACCAGCTCCTGCGGTCAACACAGCAGCAGGCGCCGGTGGCCGCGGGGAATCAAAGACCCGGCCGACAATTTATTTTTGATCAGGGCAACAATCTGGAGCAGAATCTGCTGGCGGCCGTCGCCGCCAGCGATCCCAAGGTCGCCTATCAAAAAACAATCGAATCCCTGGACAAAGGCGAATTTCCCACCGCGCTCAACCGCGTACTAAGCCAGTTGCAGTCAAAAGATCCTGACTTGTTCAAGAAGTTAACCGACAAAACCTTAAATCGTTTGGCATCCGACAGTTTGCTCGCCAGCCGTGAAGCAACCGGCGTGACCGTGAACTTATTGCTGGCCGGGCCTCTAATCACGAACACGGCCGGCACTGCCCAGCCCGCCGCCGTCAACCCGAATGCTCGCGGAGGCAGTCCAATTTTAAGCGAAACCGCTTATCACGATTTGATGGATCAGGCGATTAGCGCTGCCATGTCAGTAACCTCCGTGGGCCAGACGGCCAACCCCCAACGCGGCGGTGGCGCCGCGCGAGTCATGCGCGGTCCTCAGCAGCCGCAGCAGAGCCCGCCGGACGACGCGCAGATCAGGCAAAACAATGCGCGCACGCTGCTATTTTCGCTGCAGGGGATGTTGCCGCAAGTCGATCAATACGCTCCCGAGCGGGCGCAGGCCGTGCGCCAAAAACTCACCGACCTGGGCATCAACAACAACAACGCAATGAACTTCGGCAACCAGATGCGGGCCGCCGTGCAGCAAGGAACGAGCGACAGCCTGTTGACGGCCGCCAGCGCCGCGCCGCCTCAGGCCCAGAACTTTTTCTATCAGCAGGCAGCCCAGAAGGCGATAGACGAAGGCAATACCGAACGCGCAATGCAGATTGCCAACGATCATCTGAATGAAGCGGGCCGCAACACAATTATGCAAGCCATCGACTTCAAGCGCCTGACGACCACTGCTGCGCCGGAAAAACTGAATGAGATCAAACAGAAGCTGGCCACACTGCCTTCAGATTCCGAACGGGTGAAATATTTGATCGATCTCGCCGGCGCGACACAGAAGGACAATCCCAAACTCGCGCTCAGATTTCTTGATGACGCCCATGCTTTGGTGTCGAAGCGCGCGATGAACTACAAGGACTTTGAAGATCAAATCAAGGTCGCGCACGCATACGCGTCGGTGGATTCAAAACGCAGCTTTGAAATTGTCGATGCCGGCATCGCCGAGCTTAACGAGCTGCTGGCTGCGGCTACAATTTTAAATGGTTTCGAAGTTGATATCTTCAAGGACGGCGAGATGTCCTCGCGCAGCGACAGCGATCTGGTGGGAATGGTGGCGCGATTTAGCGGGGAATTGGGTTCGTTGTCGAAGGTTGATTTTGATGGCGCCCACTTAACCGCTGACAAATTCCAACTGCCCGAAGCCCGCATGACCGCGCGACTGGCAATCGTGCAAAGCGTTCTGGGGACGCAGCCGGTGGGAAATATGAATAATCGGCGCGGTCAGAATTTTCAGTTCTTTGCGAGATAGGTGGACGGCCACGGATGAAGACAGATTACACAGATAGAAAATTTGCTTGATTCAATCTGCAAGTTGCATCTCTCTTCTTGCCTTTCGCTGCTTTATCTGTGCTAATCCGTTCTCATCTGTGGCTAATTCCTCTGGCGGCCTTCCCGGCCCGCAATTTTCCGGCGGCGATCCTCAAAACCTCGCGTATCTGCCGATCCCAGTAAACCCAACTATGTTCTCCGGGGAGTTCACGAAACTCGTGCGGGATTTTTTTCTCGCGCAGGAGTGCGGCAAACCGGTTGTTGTCTGAAACCAAAAAATCCTCGGTGCCGCAATCGAGGTAAATGTATGGCATGGCGGCCACCCGCGCCGGGGTGAACCCGCGCGTGATCTCGAAGATATCGTTAGCTTTGCGCGTCTCAGACCCCAAAGGACCGTATGTCTTGAGCACCGATTCGTAAATCGACCTCAGATTCTTCAGGTCCTCTTCCGTCCAGGTCGGAATCGCCAGGGGCCCGCTCATTGAGCCCGCGAAGGCAAACATCTCCGGGGATTTCAAGCCGAACTTCAAGGCTCCATAACCGCCCATCGAAAGTCCGGCAATGCCTCGGCCGTAGCGCGACTCGATGGTGCGAAAACGCTTCTGCACATCGGGAATCAACTCCTTCAAAATATAGCTTTCGTATTTATCCGTGGCCGTCGAAACGCTGTCCGTATACCAACCGTTGTTCCCTTCGGGCGTCACTACGATCATTCGATACTGCGCCGCATAGTCCGCCACGTTTGTGCGCGTCACCCAATCCGTGTAATGACCGCCAAAGCCATGCAACAGATAAAAGACGGGATAACGGGTAGTGCTAGAGGTGCGATAGTCCGGCGGGAGAATTACGTTGTAAGCCAGCGTCATGTTAACGAGCTTGCTTTGCAACTGAATGGTTTGGACTGAGGAGCTTTGAGCGTGAGCTGCGCAGCTGAGCGAAAGGAATAGTAGAAACAGACCGCCAATTCTCAACGCTGGACGACGATGTTTCGTCAAACCGTATCGCTTCATATTATTCCGAACGTGCGGTAAGCACGCCTCCGGCGTGCTCAATAAGCAAGCACTCCACGGTACGCACGCCTCCGGCGTGCTCATAAGCAAGGACTCCA
>DATISD010000251.1:0-1572 GCA_035469005.1 Pyrinomonadaceae bacterium
AACGATGTGAAGCCTAAGCCGGCATTCCTTCGCTATTCATTGGTACCATCGTGCGGACGCGCTCACGCAGAGCCAATTCAAACATGCGCGCTTGCTCGACTTCGGTAAACGACAGCGCGCGCAATTCCTGTTCAATGCGGCGTCGATAATCGGATACCAAAGAATCAGAAACGCCTAATGTGGCCGCGACTTCCAGTTGCGTCGCGTGCTCCGGGTTTAAGTAGCAATGCCACAGGACCCCCAGCATCCGGTTGTATTGCTTGATCTTGCCGCGTACGTTGCCACGTAAGTTGGTCAAAAATTTATCGACTGAGCCGGCGGCTTCTTGTTCGGATTCATGACGCAGCAAGCTTTCTTCCGGATTCTCGCGTAGATCAGCCGGATCGTAATGCGGCCCGTCGGAATCGCCATCGTCGCCGCCCAGCGGCACCAGGTAAATATCCATTACCGGCAGGCGCGACATGACGAGACTGCGCAAACTCCGCACATCGGCTGGGCCATCGATTGCTTCCAGCACGCATACAATCAGGTCTTCCAAGTCTGAATTGCTGATGACGATCTGTGCATCTCCGGTGCAACCCACCATTCGGGTGTCGCGTTGGCGGACCGGAATCATGTGAACGCGCTGTTCCATTTCATGCGAGCCGCGTCCGGGCTTGTGATCCGGCCATTCGCTTAAACCGTACACTCGATCAGCCAAACGGCGGTGTTGCTCATCGCTCCCGCCGTTACTGTCAAAGCGACGAAAGTTCGCGCTGGATTGAATCAGAGTAGAGATTCGCCGCGCCAGACGATAACTCTCCGGATGACGTTTTCTTAGCTCCGCCGTGAGCAGATTCGTCAGCTCGATCTGGCCTATCTCGCACTCGATTTCCGCATCTGTCATCGCCGTGTCCAGGTAATGCTGGAAGCGCGACTTCGTCAGCAGTTGCACAAATAGTTCCTGCGTAAGGTCGGTGTAAGCACTCGTGGCGCCCTCTTCAATCAGCAGACCTGCGCTGCGCGAAGCTCGCACCAAAGGATGGTTACTGACAATTCGATGCAATTCAGCCCACAGGCGGTTGACGTCAGAATTTCGCAAACTATCGACCCAGTGGCCTGCCCTCGCGCTGCGTTCGGCAAACCGGTTGGGGCGCGATACTTCGCGAGGCACATTGACGCTCGAGTCCGGCGTTGTTTTTTGAATAATTGATTTCACGGCGGTTTTTTGTCCCGAAAGATGAGAGTGGATGTAACTAGTCGGCAGCTAGAAAAAGTGATCCACGATCACTGGCATCCAGCATTGCTGAGTCGTAGTGTATTAACCAGGTCGTATCTGCGATCGGCCGAGAGGCATTGAGGATCGTCGGGGCGACTTCGGTTGATTACCGAGTCGAGTGGCCTGGTTGGGCGCACGTACGGCAGTTCATTTTTAGTTTCAATCCCGAAAAGATTCTGCATTTCCTGACGCATAGTCAGGTCTGCGGGTATCTGTGGTTCGATGACGTCCGAGCGTCGTCATCAAGTTTGGGAGCCAAGGAGGAAAGAACTCCTCGGTCAACCTACGGCCATCTTAACAAAGATGCTCGACAA
>DATISD010000252.1:0-5403 GCA_035469005.1 Pyrinomonadaceae bacterium
TCCCAATTCGGCACTTGATCCAGGTCCGGGCAGCTCGCTCGATTTAAATTTCAGTGTCGGCTATCAGCCCACGAAACCACTTAACATGTCGCTGAGCTTTTCGCAAAGCAAGCTACGGCGTAACGACACTGGATTGCTGGCTTTTCAGGACAATATTTATTCGTTCCGATCGACCTACCAATTCAGCCGGTTTGTTTTCCTCCGCGCCCGCGTTGATTACGACACCCTGTCGTCGAACGCGCGCGGGCAATTTCTGTTCGGCTACACTCCAAACCCGGGCACGGCTTTGTACGTGGGATACAACGACGATTTGACTTACAACGGAAACAGTCCATTCACCGGCCAACTCGAGCATGGCCTCCGCCGCAACGGCCGCACCTTCTTCATTAAATTGTCTTATCTGTTTCGCAAGAGTTTCGGCGGGTAGTTGTGACGGCAGAGCCACAAATGAGGTCGGTACCGGGAGCGGTAGCGACCGGGTGATATCGTGGAATCAACTGCGACCCGGTCGCCACCGCTCCCGATACTGACTGCATGACCGGTGCAAACTCTAACCCTGCGTCAGACTCAAGGGGATTTTTCAACAATTTGTTTGCCGGTACGAAATTAAGTTTTACCAGCGAAAGGTAACTGATTCGGCCGCAGGGACGTATTAACAATCAGCGTGCTAAACTAAGCCTCGCTAAGAAATATTCAAATGCTTTTATTACGGTGCTCACCCCAATCAAGGCTAATTCTATTCAGTATTTCCGCCGTTTTGCTGGCTGTTACGGCAGGCTGCAAGAGCGATTATCCCGCTTCGGGCAAGGCCGCCAGCCCTGACCCCAAGGGTGCTGCGCGTCAGGTCAAGACTGCTAAGGTCGCCGAGACACCAATCGGCGAAACGGTCACGGTAAATGGCAACCTGGCCGCCTATGATCACATTACCGTGGGAATGAAAGTCCCGGGGCGGTTGCAGACGATCTCGGTCGATTTGGGCAGCGTTGTTCGCAAGGGACAAGTCATTGCGCAGCTGGAACAGCAGGATTACAAATTGCGCGTGCAACAGAACGAAGCCGCGCTGGCCCAGGCGCGCGCCCGCCTGGGGTTATCACCTGATGGCGCCGACGATCGGGTGAGCGCAGAAGAAACCGGAACGGTGAGACAAGCGAAAGCGGTTCTCGATGACGCCAAGGTGAAACGCGATCGGGCAGCGACTCTCGTCCAACAAGGTGTCGTGTCGCGCGCGGAACTCGACACTGCTGAGTCTGATTACAAGGTGGCTCTCAGTCGTTACCAGGACGGCCTGGAAGAAATTCGTAATCGTCAGGGATTGCTGGCGCAGAGACGTTCAGAACTCGCACTGGCGAAACAACAGTTGGCTGACACGCTGGTCTATTCGCCGATGGATGGTGTGGTTCAGGAAAAGAAGGCCAGCGTGGGTGAATACCTGGCTGCTGGCGCGCCGGTTGTCGACGTGGTTCGCATCGATCCTCTGCGCTTGCGCGTGGATGTGCCGGAACGTGAATCACACAACATCAAGATGGGCCAGAGCGTCCGGGTCACAGTCGAAGGCGATCCGGATTCATATCTGGGATACATCAAGCGCCTCAGTCCGACAATCAGCGAACAGAATCGTGTCTTGTCGGTTGAAGCCGATGTGCGCAACAGCGGTCGCTTGCGTCCCGGCGCGTTTGTGAAGGCCGAAATCGTCACCAATCAAACCGCTTCCGCGGTAACGGTGCCGCCGAACGCAATCGTTACTTTTGCCGGAATCGACAAAGTGATTTTGGTTGAGAATGGAAAGGCGCTGGAGCAGGCCGTGACGCTCGGTCGCCGCGGCTCAGATTGGATTGAGATCAAAGCTGGCGTTAACGTGGGGCAAAGTGTCGTCGTCGATCCGGGGAATTTGCAGTCAGGGCAAGCCGTGACTGAATACTAAATTTTAGATTCTGGAATTTTGATTTGCGATTGCCGGTCCTCTTACGTGATCAAAATTCCAAAATCTAAAATCGATTCATGCAGAAATTAGCTGAAATTTGTATACGCCGTCCGGTCTTCGCCGCGATGATTGTTTTGTCGCTGGTCGTGGTCGGCTCGGCGAGTTATTTCAAGCTGGGTGTCGATCGTTTCCCCTCAGTCGATCTTCCGACCGTCAGCGTCCGTACAAATCTGCCCGGCGCCTCTCCGGAAGAGATGGAGACACTCGTTTCGCAACCTATCGAAGAAGTGGTTAATACCGTCGATGGCATCGATCAACTGCGTTCAGTTTCGGGGCAGGGCAATTCGTTTGTGATGGCCACCTTTAACCTGAACCGTGACATCGACACAGCCGCGCAGGATGTGCGCGATAGGGTAGCTTCGGTTGTGCGAGATTTGCCGCCTGATGTGCGCCCACCCGTGATCGCAAAATTTAATAATGACAGCTCGCCCGTGCTGACGATCGCACTTTCCGGGGACAGATCGATTCGCGAACTGACCGAATACGGCGACAAGATCGTTCGGCCGCAACTGGAGCGGGCTGAGGGTGTCGGCGAGGTCGACGTCGTCGGCGGATTGCAGCGCGCGATCAATGTTTGGATCGACTCCGAACGACTCGCAGCCTACAAAATTCCTATCACCGCGGTCCGCGACGCCTTGCAGAGGCAGAATGCTGACGTGCCGGGAGGCAACGTCGAAGCCGGCAAACGTGAACTCGTATTGCGCACGCTCGGCCGATTCACTGAGCCGCGCCAGATGGAAGAGCTGGTGGTTGCAAATATCAACGGCTCGCCGGTGAAGATCCGCGACATCGGCCGCGTCGAAGACGGCACCAAGGAACAGCGTTCGGTCGCTCATTTGAACGGCGTGCCCACCGTAACACTCGAGATTCGACGCCAGTCAGGCGCGAACACCGTCCAGGTTATCAGAAACGTCAAGACACAACTCGCGCGCGTCACCTCTCAGCTTCCGGCTGATATGAAGATGGAAGTCATTCGCGACCAGGAGCGATACATCGACGCGGCACTTCACGAAATCACGCGCCACCTCGTGCTGGGAAGCATCCTCGCCAGCCTGGTCGTCTTGCTGTTCATGCGTTCATGGCGATCCACCTTGATTGCGGCCGTCGCTATTCCGTGCTCGGTAATCTCGACCTTTGGCATGATGCGCGCGCTCAACTTTACGCTCAACGGCGTAACAATGCTGGCGCTCGTTTTGATGGTCGGCGTGGTGATCGACGATGCGATTGTGGTGCTCGAAAATATCTTCCGGTTTGTGGAAGAAAAGCGCATGACCGCCATGCGCGCCGCCAGGGAGGCTACGGCCGATATTGGTCTGGCAGTTATGGCGACGACTTTCTCGCTGGTGGTGATCTTTCTGCCGGTGTCTTTCATGTCGTCCATCTCCGGACGGTTCCTGTTTCAGTTTGGGATCACGGCCGCCGTCGCGGTGCTGGTTTCATTACTGGTCTCGTTCACGTTAACGCCGATGATGAGCGCGCGGCTTCTGCGCGCTGAGGATGCCGCGTCGGGTCATGCCGGAGGGGTTGGACACCACCATGACACGGTTAGCGAAGCGTCTTCGCGGCGCGGCTTCTACGTCTTAATCGATCGTTCGTACAGCTGGCTCTTACGTTTGTCGATGCGGCACCGGCTCGCCGTTATAGTGGTCGCGATAGCCGTGGCTCTCTCGAGTATTCCGCTTTATCGCGTGGTCAAGCAGGAGTACATCCCGACAGACGTTGATGAAGCCGAGTTCGAGGTGAGCGTTAATGCTCCCGAAGGCACAAACGTGGCGGCGATGATCGACACGATGAACTCGATTGAGAAGGATTTGCTGGCGACCCCGGGCGTTCGTTTGGTGCTCGCTTCGGCCGGTGGAGGCTTTCTTGGCGGTGTAAATCAGGGTCAGGCATACGTGCGCATAGCGCCGCATGAAGAACGCACCATGTCGCTGACGAAGCTTTGGAATTCGATCCGGCAAGGGCATCCACTCGCAGCCTTCCGCGGTAACTACACGCAACGCGATGTGATGCAGGAAGTGCGGCGACAGATGGCGAAATACGCGCCGCTGCGATTCAGTGTGCGAAATGCGCCGTCATTCAATATCGGCGGCGGCCAGCAGGACATCGACTTTGTGATTCGCGGTCCGGAGCTGGAGTCTTTGGCCAGGTATGCGAACGACCTGCGCGTAAAGACTCAGGAGATAGGCGGCATCGTCGACGCGGACACGACGCTCAAACTCGACAAGCCTGAGTTGCGCGTGCAAATCGATCGCGCGCGCGCGGCCGATTTGGGGGTTGATACATCCGACATTGCGACCGGATTACGTTTAATGGTTGGCGGTGACGATAAGGTGACGAGGTTTTATGATCCGACAGTCAATCTTGATTATGACGTGCAGCTCCGTTTGACCGAACGCGACCGTTCGGACAGTGGAACGATACAGCGGCTTTACGTTCCGTCATCACGCGGCGGACTTGTGAGGCTCGATAACTTAGTCAAGATCAGCGAGGGAATTAGTCCATCTCGAATCGATCGGCTGGATCGGCAGCGAATGGTGGCGATGCGAGCAAACGTGGCGCCGGGATTCGCGATGGCAGATCGGATCGACGCTCTGCGCAAAGCCACCGCAGCCATGAATTTGCCCTCAGCTTATTCGACCACGATCGCCGGCCGCGGGCGCGAGCTCGAGCGTACCTTCGTTGAATTCATCTGGGCCTTCCTGCTCTCAATTATTTTCATGTACATGATTTTGGCTTCGCAGTTCGAAAGCACGATTCACCCCTTTACGATTCTGCTGAGCCTGCCGTTGTCGGTTCCATTTGCGCTGCTCTCGCTTTGGCTTTTGGGCGACACGCTTAATCTTTACTCGGCTCTCGGCGTGCTGGTGCTGTTTGGCGTGGTCAAGAAAAACGCGATCCTGCAAATCGATCACATGAACAACTTGCGGACCTTAGGCATGGAGCGCGACGCGGCTATCATCCAGGGCAATCGCGATCGTTTGCGTCCGATTCTAATGACGACGCTGGCGTTGGTTGCCGGCATGGCGCCATTGGCTCTGGGAACCGGGCCGGGTGCCGAAGAGCGACGTTCGATCGCGATCGTTGTGATTGGTGGACAGTCTTTGTCCCTGCTGTTGACGCTAATCGCCACGCCAGTAGTTTATTCGCTGCTGGATGATTTGCGTTCGACGGCAAGGTGGCGGCGATTTGCCACAAAGGCAGGAAGAGTAACCGCACCGGTAACGGGCGTCATACGCAGACTAGCCCCGACGCGGCGCGGAGAAAAGCCGGTTGAATCAGAGCCGCCGGCAAGCCTGCCGGCATTGAAGACTGACGACTAGACAACTGGATCGTCAGAAGAATTTCAGAACTTACCCTTGGTGTTCCGTCCCAGAGCTTCACGGGCGGCAGTGCGCGTTCGGTATAGCTTTTCGGTAAAG